>JAZNXI010000084.1:0-13147 GCA_045593825.1 Lachnospiraceae bacterium | reverse complement strand
CGTTCTTTGCCTGGATATCTACCTTTGGTCCGTAGAATGCTGCTTCGCCAACGCCTTCCACAAACTTAATGTCTAACTCATTTAATACGTCACGGATATGCTGCTGTGTTTCTTCCCAAACTTCAGCAGAACCGATATACTTTTCGGAGTTCTCAGGGTCCCACTTGGAAAGACGATAGGTTACATCTTCTTCTACGCCAAGAGTCTGTAAGCAGTGCTTAGCAAGGGCAAGACAGTTCTTGAATTCTTCTACCATCTGGTCAGGACGCACAATTAAGTGACCTTCAGAAATGGTAAACTGACGAACTCTTGTTAAGCCGTGCATTTCGCCGGAATCCTCGTTACGGAATAATGTAGATGTTTCACCGTAGCGGATAGGCAGGTCCTTATAGGACTTCTGGCTTGCCTTATATACATAGTACTGGAATGGGCAGGTCATCGGACGGAGAGCAAATACTTCCTTATCCTTTTCTTCTTCACCCATGACAAACATGCCGTCCTTGTAGTGATCCCAGTGACCGGAAATCTTATAGAGGTCGCTCTTTGCCATTAAAGGAGTCTTGGTACGAACGTAGCCCCACTCATTATCTTCTAAGTCTTCAATCCAACGCTGCATGGTCTGAATCATCTTAGCGCCCTTAGGCATTAAGAGTGGCAGACCCTGACCGATAACATCAACGGTGGTGAAGAGTTCCATTTCACGGCCAAGCTTGTTGTGGTCACGAAGCTTGATATCTTCTAAGTGCTTCAGGTATGCATCCAAGTCTGCGCTCTTTGTAAATGCAGTACCGTACACTCTGGTTAACATCTTGTTCTTTTCGCTGCCTCTCCAGTAAGCACCGGAGGAGGAAATGAGCTTGATTGCCTTTAAAGGCTTTGTGCTCATAAGGTGAGGACCTGCACAAAGATCAGTGAACTCGCCCTGGCTGTAGAAGGAAATAACCGCATCCTCAGGAAGGTCATTGATTAACTCAACCTTGTATGGTTCGCCCTTACCCTCCATGTACTTGATAGCTTCGGAACGAGGAAGCTCGAAACGTGTAATTTCTGCGCCTTCCTTGATAATCTTCTTCATTTCTGCTTCGATAGCATCTAATGCGGCACGGTCTAAGGATGGAAGATCAAAGTCATAATAGAAACCGGTATCGATGGATGGACCAATGGCTAACTTTGCTTCCGGATACAGTCTCTTTACTGCCTCAGCCAAAACATGGGAAGCGGTATGACGGTATGCAGCCTTACCTGCTTCGTCATTGAATGTTAAAATGTTTAATTCTGCGTCAGCCTCTACTACGGTTCTAAGGTCTACTACCTCACCGTTAAGTTCAGCAGCACATGCCATTCTGGCAAGACCTTCGCTAATGTCCTTTGCAATGTCGATAATAGACATTGCACTTACATACTCTTTAAAAGAGCCGTCTTTTAATGTGATTTTCATACTCTTTTACTCCTTTCCTAAAAACAAAAAGTCCCTTCTGATACTGTTGGTATCAAAAGGGACGAGCTAACATTTTTACCCGCGGTTCCACCCTAGTTAAAGGAAATAATCCTTCCGGCTTCATTATGATGGTAACGGAATCACCGGGACGCTTAATTCACGCCCACTCCGAGGTGGTCTTCGGCTGCTTCGTGTTAGAATGCTTACACCAACTGCATTCCTCTCTGAAACGGTCCACAGCGTACTCTTCTCTTCTACGCGTTTGTTTATGAAACTGTAAAATAGTATAGCACCGGAAAGTTCATTTTGTCAATGGGTGGCGCAGTTATAAATGAAATTTTGTGTTATACATATGCCACTTCACCAGTATCCAGACACAAACACGCTAATCTGCCATCAAATCCACAGGCACAATCAATTCCGATTAGCATTCCATCCTCACTGATAAACACCTCATCTCTTTGTTCCTTCTTTGGAATTTCTTCCAAAAGCAGCCACTTTCTTTTTGCGTGAAATATTCTCGTAGGAGTATGTCCTACCACCAAAACCTTGTCCTTAAAGTAGCTTTTTTCCGGATCCATGCGCGCCCATACCAGCTCCTCAAGACTGTATTCCTCCATCGGTTTGTCTGGTGCAAAGCTTTCAAAACCTGCGTGCACCAAAAGATACTGCCTACCGCCAGCTTCCACCTCATAAAAGCCCCAAAATTCCCTGAGATATTCTAAGATTTCTTTTCTTTCTTCTACCGAAAGTGCACGAAACTCTTTGAGGGTAGGTTCTCCTCCATTACTCATCCACATCAATATCCGTTGCAGTCTTTCCTCATCAAACTCCTCCAGAGATTCTTCGGTAATTTCCCTTGATAAAAACTTTAATTCTTTGTACGCCATCAGTTCGTGATTGCCGAGAATCGGAATAATATTAGAGTGTTGCATCATGTGCTGTAAAATTTTAATACCATGCGCCCCTCTGTCAATCACATCGCCAAGAACAAACAACTCATCATTTTCGCTGAAATTGATCAATTCAAGCATTTCTATGTATCGTTTATAATCTCCGTGGATATCACTTAAAACATACTTCATTCGTTATTTCTCCTGTAATGTTTTTCGAGCAAACTTTTAACTCATCTCCTTAATAAGATCATCTCTCATATATACTGCTGCTCTAGAAATAAACTTCAAATTTCCCTTATCATCGTAGCTTCTCTTAACATCCCCAACCTTACCATCTCTAACACGGGAATTGAACATTTTTCCAAGTCTTGCACGAACTATAGAAGGTTTGAGATTTGCGTCCTCTGCTTTTACGACTGATATTTCTGTAAAAGATGGTAAATCAACTAATGTAAAATCAACCCCTATAGGTTGTTTCTTTGCCTCAGTTTCAAGCGTAATTAAAGCCGCCTGATAGTCAAATGGACTCTGCTTATACACTTTTTCCAATATAGTTATCAGATACACATTAACTGTGCAATTATGCTTGTCAGCATCCTCTTGAAGAAGATTAAACAACTCATCATCAATAGATAAATTAATACGTGCCATACTATGCCCCTCCTGAAATATAGTACTTGCATTTGCTTGTGGTGTTGTGCAACTCTGTATTTGTATTATATGATGGTTGTGCAACTCTGTCAATAGTATTTCAAGAAAATATTCTAAAAAGATAAAAACGCTCCGGCCGAAGCCGGAGCATATAAAGTATTGCAACGTCTTTGAAAACTATATTTACTACTATCATCCTCAATACATCTCCTCCAAACTCACCAGCCTTACTTCGCCCTGCTTTGCCAGCTGTTTCAACCCCTCTGTGAAACCACCCTTGGAAAAAATAAAGTAGTGATACCTTGTACCATATCCAAACGCTGCCGCATATTCCTGCAGAAGTTCCAGCTCATCCACACCAACCGGCTCGTTTTTATATTTACAGGAGCCGATAATATATTCTTTTCCTTCCACCGGGGTGCCAACAATATCAATTTGCACTTCTTTCTTTTTTCGTGCATCCGTTCCCCACCACTGACCGACTTCCGAAAGCAGAATCGGTAGATTTTCTGCGTAGCGCATTAAATACTCCCGGCACATCTGTTCAAATACAAGCCCCATGTAATTTGAGAAATACTGCTTCATTGCAATGTCATAAATGAATTCAATACGCCCGGCCTGAATGGCGGAAACATTTTGCGGCACAAAACGGTACCAGAACCGGAAGAAATTGTCGCAAATTAAGTAAATCGTTTTCTTTCCCTGCTTTTCTGTTATTGGTGTTTCCCGCTTAACAATACCCAGTTCCTGCAAAACCTTGATATACTTTGTGCAGACTCCGGTTTCCACCCCCACCTTTGTTGCAATTTCATTTAGCTTGGAAGCACCGCCCGCAATGGCAGAAATAATCGAATTATACATAGCAGGTTCCCGAAGCTCCTGCTTTAACAGATTTTCCGGTTCTTCAAATAGATAACTGGCACTGTTAAACAAATTTTCCATCAATGCAGTGTCGATATCTTTCTCTATCTCCAATTTGTTAATGTAATGCGGAATTCCACCGGTAATTCCATAAAGCAATGCCTGTTGTTCCTTTTCAAGCCCCGGGTGAAATGCTGTTATTTCCTTATAGGTCAGTGCCCGGATTTTAAACTGTGCCGTTCTGCGCCCATATAACGGGCTTTCGTACCCTAACACCTGATATTCCATAAAACTCATGGAAGAACCACAAAGAATCAAAAACAATTTTCCATTTTGCCATGTGTGGTCAATGATATGCTGTAATCGGGAAGAGATTGATTCCTCTGCCTTTGCAAGATAAGGATATTCATCAATGACAAACACCAAACGTTCCTCTTCAGCCATGCGGGTTATCTCGGAAAATGCTGCATCATAGTTGGAAAACATTGGTGCATGTTCCGTTCCGGCATAACGCTTTTCAAAAATTGCCTTCGACAATGCCATAAGATTTTCCTCAGAAGAAGCATTCAGCGCAGAAAAGAAAATCGTAGGTTTATCTTTACAGAATTCATTAATCAACGCCGTTTTTCCGACACGTCGCCGTCCGTAAACTACAACACATTCAAAATTTCCTTTTTGGTAACGTTTATTTAATTCGTAAAGTTCTGTTTGTCTGCAATGGAACATCTTTGACATTCTCCTTTCTTACAAGTTACTTACTTACGAGTTAGTATATTACAAGTTACTTCTTTTTGTTTATATTATACAAACAAATTTTCAACCATGTCAAGCTCTTTTATACCGTTTCCCGCTTTTCCTTTCACCTCCTACTCTCTTCTTCATATACTAACCACAGAAGAGAGTATTATAAATTGGAGAATCCCATGGATAATTTAGTTTTACTGGCACTGCTTGCCACTTTAGGGACCTGGTTTGTTACCGCCCTGGGTGCCGCAACCGTTGTCTTTTTTTCTACACCGAATCCTAAATTTTTAAACCTGATGTTAGGCTTTGCCTCCGGCGTCATGATTGCCGCCAGCTTCTGGTCACTTCTGCAACCTGCCATTGAACGTGCGGAGGCTATGGATGGTCTGCCGGCCTACCTTGTCGCCACCATCGGGTTCCTGCTTGGCGCAGGATTTATGTGGGCTTCGGATAAAATTGTGACCCGTGCTACAAACCGTGCCAATGCTACCGTTGGAAAACAAAACGAAAAACTGAACCGCATTATTATGCTGGTGCTTTCCATTACACTGCACAATATTCCGGAAGGTCTTGCCGTTGGTGTAGCCTTCGGTGCCCTTGCCGGAGAAGGATATACTACGGAAGCCCTTCTCGGTGCCGTTTCCGTTGCCATCGGCATCGGCCTGCAGAATTTCCCGGAGGGTGCCGCTGTTTCCCTGCCGCTGCGCAGAGAAGGCTACTCCAGAAAGAAAAGCTTCCTCCTTGGTCAGTCCTCCGGCATGGTGGAACCAATTGCGGGCGTGTTGGGTGCCTTGTTAGTAGTTTACGTGGAACCAATTCTTCCTTATGCCCTGGCTTTTGCTGCCGGTGCCATGATTTTAGTTGCGGTCCACGAACTGATTCCGGAATGCCAGCGCAACAAAAAAGCCCAGCCGTATACTGCCACCATGGGCATCGTGCTGGGCTTTGCAGTAATGATGTTATTGGATGTCATGCTGGGTTAAACAGCATCTCCGCAAATCGTTCATATTCCTCAATTTTATTTGCTTTTACCATCTTTTTTATGAGCCGCTCTTTCTCCGGAAACTGCCGGCTCATAAAGCCCCACAGTTCTTTCATCTTAAACAGCACGTTGTTGCCGTCACCGTTCATCTGGTCTAAATATCCCTGAAGCAGCTTATCGTGGAATTTCTTTAACTGTTCCATAGAGTTTTCGTAGCCAGTCCACTCCCTGCCGGACTCCAAACACGTCTCATACGCCTGAAGTTCCTGCACCAATTCCGGATTTGCCATAAGCGGACGTCCAATCATAATTTTTTTTACAGATGGGAACAATTCACGAATCCTAATATAGTCTTCCAAATTCCAAACATCCCCATTATAGCAAAGGGAATGCTTTGTTTCCTTTACCGCATCCTCAAAGACATCCAAGTGCGGTTCCCCTTTGTAAAACTCCTTTTGCACCCTGGCATGAATGATAAGTTCCGAAAGAGGATACTGATTATACACTTGTAGAATGTCAACAAATTCTTCCACAGAATCCAGGCCAAGTCTTGTTTTTACGGAAATTCTTGGGTAGATGTTTTCCGGTGAACCCGGCTTACTCTGCGAGGATGCCGCTTCCACCGCAGAAAACACTTCATCAAAAAAGCGATTCAGTTTTTCTGTGTCTTCCAAAAATCCGGAGCCCTTGTGCTTGGACACCACGGTTTTGGAGGGGCAGCCTAAATTCAAATTCACTTCGTTATAACCGTATTTTTCTTTTAATTCCCTGGCGGACCACAAGAACAGTTCCGGTTTATTGGTAAGCACCTGGGGAATAACCGGCACACCAACATTATTGGCCTGCACCACATCCCGGTGCTCCTTGGGATTTACCGCATGATGCTGGTTCGGGGCAATAAACGGCGTAAAATAGGCATCCACTCCCGGATAGCAGGCATGATGTACATTTCGCAGAGTATAACCGGTAACACCCTCCATGGGTGCAAAATAAAACTTAATGTCAGACATATTTATTTCTCCTGTGCAGCCGCATCTATCGGCTTTGTTCTCTCCAGAATATACTCTGTATAGTTTACATCGGTACGAAGACGCTCTTTACCGTCAGCATCTTCCTCTATCAATCCCTCTAACAGCATTCTTTCCAGAATAGCCGCCGCTCCCTGAATCGTTTTCAGGCAAGGACGCTTCTTATAGTATTCCTCCGTCCGCGCCTCTGGAGTGGTATCTCCCGGAACTACTTTTTTTCCATCTTTTCCAAGTCCCAATAACTCACGGCAAATGTAGCTTCCTCCATTTTCCTTTTTAAACTCGGCCGCCAGACGCTGTACTACCTCATAATTATTTTTTTTAGCAACCTGGTCTTTACCCTCGATAGAACCCGTCAACATGCCTGCCACCATGAACATGCCGTTGGCTGCGCCACAAACCTCTCTCATTCTTCCGATACCGCCGCCGAAGGAAGCAGATACCCGGAGGGCTGTTTCTTTATCCATACCAAATAAATCCGCATATGCCGCAAATACCGACTGGCTGCAGTTAAAACCTTCCATAAACAAGGCCATGGCCTGTTCTGTTCTGGATTTCATATCATTTCACTCCTCTTTACACAACTTAACAAAAGCCATGCACTTATGTCATGGCTTTTGCTTTTACTGATATTTTGTATTCTTTTACTGAAGTTTAAACTTGTGAACCTCGTTATCCAATTCTTCGGATACTTTCTGATTTTTATTTGCCTGTTCTTCCAGAGTAACCATATTTTCGGTAATACCGGATACGGTTTCTGTTACGCCGGAAACGCCCTTGGCATTTTCTTCCATAGCAAAATCCACTGCCCTGATAGCATCGTCCACTTCAGAGATATTTTTCTGAAGTTCCATGGACTGTTCTTCAAAATGTACCATGGTTCTCTGGAGATTTGCTGCATCCTGACTATAGGTTTCACAGGTTTCCATCAACTTATCATAACCATTCATGGCTGTTGTTTCAATAAAAGTAACCATATTGCCCGTTTCTGTGGACAGTGCTTCTACCGCTTCCATTACAGTTTTGCTGACTTCCTGAATCTTTGCAGCTGCATTAGCAGAGTTTTGGGCAAGCTTGCCGATTTCGCCTGCAACCACCGCAAAGCCACGTCCTGCTTCACCGGCTCTTGCCGCTTCGATGCTGGCGTTTAAAGCAAGCAGGTTGGTTTCTTCTGCAATCTCTAAAATATTTCCGGTAAGCACTTCAATCTCAGCAGCGGCCTTGGAACGTTCCATTGCGTCTTCTGCACGTCCTGCCATTTCTTTAGACTTAGCCTTGGCACTCATCTGCTCATTCTCTGCATCTGCCTTAATTTCCTGTGCCTTTGCATTAATTTTTGTTGTATAATCTGCACCCCATTTTGCACCTGATGCCATTTCCTTGATTGCTGTATTCATTACACCTACAGACTCGGTTACATGATCAACCGAAGCGGAAGTTTCTTCAATTGCAGCATTCATTTCTTCCATGGTTGCGGATACATCTACAATGCCTTCTTTTGCATCTACCATTCCGGACAGCATAGTTACGGAAGCATCGGTAAGCACTGCAGAGTTATCGGACACATTCAGCATAATTTCACGGATATATGCCAGTAATCTGTTAATTAATCCGCCCATAATTTCCATTTCATCACCGGTACGGACGATTAAGGTCTGCGTTAAGTCACCATCACTGCTAATCAACTCGTCAAGCTTATCGTTTACCTGCTTAATACTCTTAACAATACGTCCGGTTGCAATATAGAGCAGAAGAATAGAGATTACACTGCCAAACAGAGTAATAATCAACGTGGACTTCTGTAATGCGTCGATATCCTCCTGAATCTGTTCTGCATCATAGTCAACACCGATGGCTCCCACAATCGTTCCGGAATAATCTTTAAATGGTGCATACGAAGTAACCAAATATTCTCCATCAATATAGTCAATTTCTTCGATGGCAATTGCTTTACCCTCTTCGAAGACCGGCTTTAAGAACTCATAGGTTTCCGAAAATTCCTCACCGATCGGACAAAAGTTTTCGGAAAGGTCACCATCAACGCCGTAATACACCGTAGATTTATCTGTATATAAAGTATACATGTAAAGAACATTGCTGGCTTCCTTTAACTCATATAACAAATCCCTGGATTCTTTGTAGGTAGCCAGTTTTTCATCCCCCGGATTCAATTTTGCAATTTCGTCACCATCCACCTGATTTGCAACTAGAATAGCAATGGCCCTTGCTTTATCCGCAGCCATGATAACCATCTCTTCTTCCATGGAAGCGGCTGCTATTCCACTTATGCTGAAGGACATTACCAAAATACATGCCGCTGCAATAATCATAAATTTCTGCCGGATACTTAAAAATCTGACCTTTCTTTTTCTGAGCTGCTTTCTCACCTTCATTTGTAAACCCTCCCTACTTTGTTGTGCTGCCGAAACCACCGTTTCGAAGCTCTGTTACATCATCATCCTCTGTAATTCCAAACTGCAGGAAAATCCCCTGGGCGAATCCCTCTCCCTCTGCCTGGGTCAACACTTTTCCTTCGTTGGAATCGTTGGTTAACTTTATAAAAATATGTCCTTCATTATCGGAATAATAATAGTCGCTATCAATAATACCCACCGTGTTATTTAGCTGCAGGCGGTACTTAAACCCAAGACCGCTGCGCGGAAACACCGTAAGCACATAATCTTCTCTCATGGATGCCCGGATTCCGGTAGGAATCTTTATCGTGTCACCCGGACCAAGCATAAACTCCAGCGGACTGAAAAAATCATAGCCGGCTGAACCTTTTGTTGCACGCTTTGGAAGCTTAAGCTTTTCATATACCTGTTCCGCCGCAGCCTCATCTCCTCCAAAGGTATCCAGCCAGTCAGCAAGGAAGCGTTCCCTACTCACCTTTTCAAACTTTGCCACTCTCTCCATGTAACTCCCCCATTCTCCTTTTACACTGCTTTTCTCCCTCTAAGCAGTACAAGGGCAGGCTGTAAATTTGCCCTTATGCAAACTTACAGCTGCCCTGTTTGTTTTTATAATTCCTTTAAGAATGCCACGTAGCCCTGCTTAGCTTCGTAAACGTCGGACTTGCTGACAATTTCCCAAGGTGCATGCATATTTAATACAGGCACGCCGCTGTCGATAACCTGCATGTTGTACTTTGCCATAATGTAAGCGATGGTACCGCCGCCACCTTCATCTACACGGCCAAGCTCTGCTGTCTGGAAAGGAACCTTATGTGCCTCCAGTGCTGCACGGAGCTTTGCAATGTATTCCGGATTAGCGTCGTTGGAACCGGACTTACCGCGGCTGCCGGTGTACTTGTTAAATACAAGACCCTTACCAAAGTAAGCGGTGTTCTTTCTTTCGTTAACGCCCGGATAGTTTGGATCGAAGGCCGCACTAACATCAGAAGAAAGCATATGGGAATTTGCAAGAGCACGTCTCACCTTTAATTCGGAGTAGTCGCCCATGCGGTCCATAACTTCTGCAACTGCGTTTTCAAAAAATACGGACTGCATACCGGTAGCACCTACGCTGCC
This sequence comes from Lachnospiraceae bacterium, assembly GCA_045593825.1. Classification (GTDB taxonomy): domain Bacteria; phylum Bacillota; class Clostridia; order Lachnospirales; family Lachnospiraceae; genus SIG299. The sequence continues at coordinate 3,017 of JAZNXI010000084.1, read as the reverse complement.
GATTTCTTCTTTATCAACTAACAGACAAACTGCGGTACGGTCTGTATCTTTAAGTTCAAATAATGCCACTGCAGAAGTGTATGCACATACTCTGTCGTCGTGACCGTAGCCCATAACCATGCTTCTATCTAAGCCGAAGTCTCTTGCCGCACCGGCAGGAACTGCTTCAATTTCTGCGGAGACAAAGTCATCTGCTTCGATGTCGTAAGTATCCTTTAACATCTTGAGCACGTTTGCCTTAACCGCATCCTTTTCTTCGCCTTCCAGAGGCATGCTGCCGATGAGGATGTTTAAGTCTTCACCTTCGATAACCTCAGAAGCCTTTTTACCCATCTGCTTTGCAGAAAGGTGGATTAACAGATCGGTAATACCAACTACCGGATCATCTGCCTTTTCACCGATGCAAACGTTTACTACAGTGCCGTCCTTTTTAACCACAACACCGTGCAGTGCCAGAGGCAGAGTTACCCACTGGTACTTCTTGATACCGCCGTAATAATGGGTATCCAGTAATGCCATTTCAGTATCCTCATACAGAGGAACCTGCTTTAAGTCGATTCTTGGGGAATCCACATGGGCACCTAAAATCTTCATACCCTTTTCTAACGGTTCGGAACCGATAAGGAACAGTGCCAAAGCCTTACCCATGTTGTTAAAGTAGACCTTATCGCCTGCCTTTAATGTTTTGTTTTCTGCAATAACAGTATTTAAATCAACATAGCCGTTTGCTTCTGCCATGCGGACAGTTTCTGTTACACATTCTCTTTCTGTTTTGCAGTCAGAGATAAACTTCTTATATCCTTCGTTTAACTTGAATACGTCCTTTTTCACCTTTTCGGAATATCCAAGCCATGCATTTTTCTTTTCAGGCGCTTTTGCGTCTGTTTTTGCTTTTTTGGTAGCCATAAAACAATTACTCTCCTTCAATTACATTGATAGACTCAGTATACTCCTTTTTCCGACAGAAAACAAGTTTATTCTGCACTTTTTAGCGATTCTACCATGTCAATTTTTCTCAGCTTATAGAACATGCTTAAGTTAATCAACACCGCAAAAACAAAGGTCAGCAGTACGCTATAAACGTAGCTTGGCCACTCAATGTCACGGCCGAACATCATCATGTCCACTTCTACCGTTAAAATAACGAAACGATGCAGGAAGAAGCCCATAACAATACCTGCTATGGTTCCGATTATCGTCAACAATACGTTTTCGCGGTACACATAATTTGCCACTTCCATGTCATAAAAGCCAAGTACCTTTAAAGTAGCAAGTTCTCTGCGGCGTTCGATGATGTTGATATTATTCAAATTGTAAAGCACAATGAAAGCAAGCATACCGGCTGCCACAATCAGGACCACAATAACCAATTCCATGGACTTCATCATAATTGCTACATCATTCTGTAACTCTTCCACATAGGTAACAGAATCCACCCCATCGTCGGATAGCATATCGCCGGAGAAAGTTTCTTTTTTTGCATCCGAGAGTTCTCTTGTTTTCAGATACAGCTGGTTATACTCCGGTTCTTCCCCGCAAAGATTCCGGAAATACTCCGAACTGATATATACATAGTGGGACATATAATTTTCCGAAACAGCCGCAATGGTTACCGGATATTTCGTCACATCGTCAAAATACAGTTCAACAGTGTCGCCTACTGACACATCCAAAAGCTTGGCCAGCTTTTCCGTAAGAATAACATTGTTCTCTGTAAGCTCATAGGTCTCCTGGGTTACTCTGTCCTTAAGCTTTACAAACTCCTCTAAATCTTCCAGGCGCTCCGGCACGAATAGAGTGGCAGAAACTATGGTTTCTGCAGATTCCACATCCAGTGTCTTTGTCTGGATAAGCATTTGATTTTTCACATCAGCCTCATGCTCTTTTCCTTCCAGGGAAACCTCCGGATCATTAATTGACAAATACGCATCATAGGTCCAGATTTCTTTGAACTGCTTCGTTACGATGTCCATGATGGAATCTCTGAGACCAAATCCCACCAAAAGCAGGGCCATGCAGCCACCGATACCAAAAACCGTCATAAAGAACCGCTTCTTATACCGGAACAGGTTACGGCAGGTTGCCTTCCAGGAGAAGGACAACGCATTCCACAGCGGTTTAATATATTCCAGGAACACTCTTCTGCCTGCCGCAGGTGCTACCGGACGCATCAAAATTGCCGGAGCGGCCACCATTTCCTTATAGCAGGAAGATATAGTTGCTACCACGGTACAAACCACCGCAATCATCACGGAAATAATGGATAAATCCCACTGGACCGGTGTTAAAATATACGGAATATTGGAATACAAAATGCCGTAAGCACTCATGATTACCCACGGGAAGAATAAGCTTCCCACAATAACACCAAACACACCGCCAAGCAAAGTTGCAGAAAGGGAATACCACAAATATTTGGATACAATGGCACCCTTACCGTACCCAAGAGCCTTCATAGTGCCAATCTGGGTACGTTCTTCTTCAATCATTCGGGTCATGGTAGTTAAGCTTACCAGCGCAGCCACCAGATAAAACACCGCCGGGAATACATCACCCAGGTTGCCCACACGTTCCGTATTGGAACCGTATTCCACCAGCTGCTGCACCGTTTGGCGGTCTAATACATACCACTCCGGAACTTCCACATCCTCAAGCTCTGCTTTCGCATCCGCCAGTTCTTTCTTACCGTCTTCCAGCTCCTTTTTACCGTCTGCGATTTCTACCTTGGCATCCGCAATTTCTACCTTGGCATCTTCTAATTTTTTCTTTGCATCTGCCAGTTCTTTCTTGCCATCTTCTAAATCAAGCTTTGCCTGAGTAACCTCTGCCAGACCATCTTCATACTGCTTTTTGCCGTCTGCCAGGTCAAGCTTTGCCTGCTCGTACTCTGCCAGACCATCTTCATACTGCTTCTTGCCGTCCGCCAGGTCAAGCTTTGCCTGTTCAAACTCTGCAAAACCTTCTTCGTACTGCTTTTTGCCGTCTGCCAGGTCAAGCTTTGCCTGCTCAAATTCTGC
>JAZNXI010000083.1:0-8108 GCA_045593825.1 Lachnospiraceae bacterium | reverse complement strand
TGGTGAAATGATAAATAAATTGGTTTTTCATAAAATATGAAGACCAATTTAATAGATGATTTCCTAAATTCGTTGGATTTTATGACGAATTTTCCCACCGACAACTTCCAATTTGTCGAACTGATGCATCCGGCATTTTTCTGCAGCGTTTCCGCCAATTCCCCGCACCGGCGTTCCGTGCTTCCCCGGCGGCTCCGGGTTTGGATTTTGGGGTGATGTGGATGCGATTGGTGTTTTGGCAAACTGTTTGAGCGGATAGGTGGAGTTACAGTGTAACTGATTTGCAACGGCAAAAGTGCGTAGCACGTTAAAAAGGCATATTTGGCGACTCTGGCAAACTCATTTGCCTAAGAGCGCCGATATGCCTTTTTATTATATGTCCACAGGACATTCTGCCGTTGCAAATCTTTATAACCTCCTTAGCCTCCACCGTCCGCGAGTTTTTGCAAAACACCAAGGAGCAGACACACGTTCTCACCGTAAACGCCAAATCCGGCAAGCCCCCATGGGAAACAGCGGAGCCGGCAGGGGAATTAGCTGAAACGCCTTCTATAAAAACCCGGCAAGCGCAACCTTTGCATAGAAAAAAGGAGTACGGTAAACCGTACTCCCCTTGTTGCTAAATTACGAATACAATATAACTTATTTCTTTAAAGACTTTGTAACTACACGGTTGCTACCGCGGATCAAACTTCTATATAGAAAAAGGTACACTATAAACTGTTTTGATTAGCACTTTGTTACGTTTGTAGCCTGAGGTCCCTTAGCGCCTTCAACGATTTCGAATTCTACTTCCTGGCCTTCTTCTAAGGACTTGAAGCCTTCCATGTTAAGACCGGAATAGTGTACGAATACATCGTTGCCAGCTTCGTCACAAATGAAACCGAAGCCCTTCTGGTTGTTGAACCACTTAACTGTACCCTTATGCATGTGTATTTCCTCCGAAATAAAATAAAAATTTAGTGTGAATCACACTAGGAACATGATACCATTTTTTGTTCAAATAGTCAAATAAATTTTACAAATATTTAAGAAATCCGGCAGAAAATTTCTAATCTTCTGCCGGATAATTTCTATTTATTCTTCAGTTTTTACAAGGTCGATGTATAATTCATCTAACTGCTTCTTATCTACTACGTTTGGAGCATCGGTCATAAGACAGGAAGCATCTTTTACCTTAGGGAAGGCAATAACTTCACGGATACTGTCGCACTTAGCCATAAGCATGATAAGACGGTCAAGACCGTAAGCAAGACCTGCATGAGGCGGAACACCGTACTTGAAGGCATTTAACAGGAAGCCGAAACGCTCGTAAGCATCTTCCTTGCTGAAACCGAGTACGGAGAACATCTTCTCCTGAACGTCGCTCTGGAAAATACGAACGGAACCGCCACCAACTTCGCAGCCGTTTAATACGATGTCGTAAGCCTTTGCACGAACCTTACCAGGGTCGGTATCAAGAAGAGGTAAATCTTCATCCATAGGCATGGTGAACGGGTGGTGCATTGCCACGTAACGGTTCTCTTCTTCGGAGTACTCAAGAAGTGGGAACTCAGTTACCCACAGGAAGTTGTACTGTCCCTTATCGAGCATATCAAGGTTTCTTGCAATTTCCAGACGAAGGTTGCCGAGAACGTCCCAAACCACCTTATTCTTGTCTGCTGCAAAGAATAATAAGTCACCAGGCTTACCGTTCATTGCTGCAACTAAAGCCTTGAGTTCTTCTTCTGTCATGAACTTAGCAAAGGAGGACTTGTAGTTGCCTTCTTCGTCAATTGCAAGGTAGGCAAGACCCTTTGCACCGTAGGTCTTTGCAAAATCTACGAGAGCATCAATCTTCTTTCTTGGCATAGCAGCCTGTCCTTCTGCGTTAATACCGCGAACGGAACCGCCGTTAGCAAGGGCACCTGTGAATACTGCAAAACCGCAATCCTTAACGATGTCGGAAACATCTTTAAGTTCCATACCGAAACGGGTATCCGGCTTATCGGAACCGTAACGGTCCATAGCATCCTGCCAGGTCATTCTTGGGATAGGAAGCTGAACCTCTACACCGATTTCTGCAAACATTCTCTGAAGTAATCTTTCATTTACGGAGATAACATCATCTACGTCAACGAAGGATAATTCCATATCGATCTGGGTGAATTCCGGCTGTCTGTCGGCACGAAGGTCTTCATCACGGAAGCACTTAACAATCTGGAAATAACGGTCGTAGCCGGAGCACATCAAAAGCTGCTTGAACAGCTGTGGAGACTGTGGAAGCGCATAAAATGTACCAGGGTGAACACGGCTTGGTACAAGATAGTCTCTTGCGCCTTCCGGTGTACTCTTAGTAAGCATTGGGGTTTCGATTTCAAGGAAGCCTTCATCTGCAAGGAACTGTCTTGCTGCGGTAGCCACCTTACTTCTGAGGATTAAGTTTCTCTGTAAGTCCGGACGACGGAGGTCAAGATAACGGTACTTTAATCTTAACTCATCCTTGGTCTTGGAGTCTTCTTCGATTGGGAACGGAGGAACCTCTGCCTCGGAGAGCACACGAAGCTCCTTAGCGCGGATTTCGATGTCACCGGTAACCAAATTTTCATTTACTGCACCGGAACGCTTGGTAACTTCACCAACAACAGCGATTACAAATTCACTGCGGAGCTTTTCACCCTTAGCAAAGTTTTCTGCGCCACAATCGGACTCTTCTAAAATTACCTGTAAAATACCGGAACGGTCACGTAAGTCTACGAAAATGATGCCGCCCTTATTTCTGCTCTTCTGCACCCAGCCCATAACGGTGACGGTTTCACCAACGTTCTTTACGGAAACCTCGGTACATCTGTGGGTTCTCTTTAAACCCTTCATGGATTCTGCCATAACTTCCTCTTTCCCGGCCTTTTGCCGTTTATATTTCTTTTTATATTTTAATTTAATAATTAACTGTTTTGAGACGCTTCCAGACGTTTTCTTTCATTCATTTCGTCTGCGAAACGAATGACCTGCTCTAATCCTTCGGAATGGAACACCTTCATAAAATCCAGAAAAATCTTCATATCAAAAGATTTATTATCTTCTATCATTAAGTCCATTGCGGTTTCCACATCAAAGGCTTTACGGTACGGGCGGTCGGAAATCAACGCCGCAAACACGTCACAGACACGTAAAATTCTTGCCTCCAGCGGAATTTTTTCTGCGGACAGATTACCCGGATAACCACTGCCGTCGTAGTTCTCATGATGGTGATGCACCGCATTGCAAATTTCAGGAGTAAACCCGCATTCCTCCAACATATCTGCGCCTACCTTGGCATGCATTCTCATGTACTTGGTTTCTTCAATTTGCAGGGCATTTTTATCACGGCCGTACAAATTTTTACCTAAGCGCAGCTTACCGATGTCATGCAAATAGGCCGCCATAACTACCTGATGCTGGAAATCCAACGGTAATTCCATCTGGGTACACAAAAGCCGCACCAGAATTGCCACTAATTCCGCATGGTCAATGTTGTCATATACATCCTCTTCCACAACCTCTGCCATATCCAGGCGCTGCAGAATGCTTTTTATTAAGTCTTCCGCACTTTTGTTACGTTCCATCAGATAAATCCTCCGTATTCCTCAAGGAAATCTTTCTTTCGCTGTATCATTTCATCGATACGTTCCACATAGTCCTTTACGCTCTTTACATTTTCTACACGTTCCAAGCGGCTTGTTCCCGCAAAATTAAATTTGGTGGAACCACCGCTGCCCAGAGCTAAAATAGTGTGGTGTTCTTCCATGATAAGCACGTTATACAAGCCTTCTTTTCCGGGCTTGGCATAACCGATGTTTTCTAAATTTTCCGCCATGTTTTTCTGACGGTACAAATAGTATGGCTCATAGCCATGGTCTTTTGTGTACTCCTGACATGCCGTCATCATTTCCACTGCTTCCTTTGACTTTTGGTCGCGGTAGCGGTCCATTTCGATATTTAAGCGGGCAGCCCGCTTTACCGCCAGGGTATGCACCGTTAAACTGTCCGGGGACAGCTTCTCAATTTCTGAGAGGGTGACTCTTACATCCTCTGCGGTTTCACCGGTAAGTCCGATGATTAAGTCCATGTTGATATTGTCATGTCCGCATTCCCTTGCAAGAGAAAATGCTTCCTTGATTTGTTCTGTTGTATGCTTTCTTCCGATTAAGTCCAAGGTCTTTTGCTGCATGCTCTGTGGATTGATGGAAATACGGGTAACTCCCTCTTCCTTCAGCACCACTAACTTATCCTTGGTAATACTGTCAGGGCGGCCCGCTTCTACTGTCCACTCCCGAAGATAGGTAAAATCAAAGGTTTCTTTGACCTTTCTCAGAAGTCTGCGTAATTGGTCTGCCGTCAGGGTGGTTGGTGTACCGCCACCGATATAAATACTGATGAGCTTTTTCTGCGGAAAGCAGGTTCCGGCATACTCAATCTCTTTAAACAAAGCTTCTAAATACGGCTCTACATATGCCTCATACTGCTTCAAAGAATAGGAACTGAAGGAACAGTATAAGCAGATGCTTGGGCAGAACGGAATACCGATATAAACGCTGTAGCTGTCTTTATCTTCAATGCCGCACAAAAGCTTTTTCTCTTTTTCTGCCACCTGAAGACAAAGTTCCGCTTTTTCGTCAGAGCAAAGATATTCGGTTTTAAAATACGTTACAATATCCTCTCTGCTATCCTGCTGCACCAGACGCTCCAATGCCTGTTTGGTTGGACGGATACCGGTGAGTGTCCCCCACGGAAGAGTCTTGCCCGTTTCTTTTGCAAGAATACCATATAATCTGCGATGCAGATAATTACGGTACATTCTTCTGTCCGGCATGCCTTCGTTTTTGTAGACACCGGGAAGCAACGCTGAAAAATCCTCTGTTTCTTCATACAGCCGGTCATCAGCCCGGAAACGGATATTACAACGTGCCGGTTCTACCACCAGTTCCAAAACCTTATCCGGTTTTTCTGTTGTTTCTTCCTTCTCTTTTCCTGCAATGACGATTTCGTCATCCGGATAGAAGGCCTTTACCAGAGGACGGATGTCCTGTTCATAATCTTCCCCTGTAATCTTTATTTCTATCATACTGCTAATTCCTTGTTACACATATGGATTGTACTGCTTTTCTTCCCCTATGGTGGTTTGGTCTCCATGGCCGGAAAGCACCAAGGTATCTTCCGGAAGAACAAATAGCTTTTCCCGGATGGAGCTAACCAGTTGCGCCGCCCTGCCGGTTGGTAAATCGGTACGGCCTACGCTGCCCTGAAACAGGGTATCTCCGGAAAATAGGATATTATCCTTCTCCGCATAGTAGCAACAGCTGCCCTCCGTATGTCCCGGTGTGGAGATTACCGTAAGGGCTCCGTCCAAAAAACGTAAGCTTTGGCCGTCTTCCAGTTCCTCGTCTGCAGAAATTGCATAGGACATATGAAGAAACTGCTCCGAACAATTTAAATTTGGGTGTTTTAACAGTTCCGCATCTGCCTTGTATACGCAGATTGGAATCTGATACCCGTTTTTTAAAGATTCTGCAGCCAGCATATGGTCAAAATGGCCATGGGTTAAAAGAATGGCTTCGGGTGTTACCCCCAACGCAGAAATTTCTTCCGCAATACGGCGGGAATCTGCTGCCGGGTCAATAATGACCGCTTTTTTTGTATCTGCCGTATAAACAATATAACAGTTGGTGCGGACAAGTCCGAGAACCAGTCGTTTAATTTCCATTTGCTTTGTGCTTCCTTTCTGCCACCGTTATCAGCCGGTGGTTCTTACTACGTCAATAACACTTTCTACCTGACGGATTTTTGTAATAAGGTAGCTTAACTGTTCTGCACCATGTACCTCAAAGCCCATGGTAATCGTAGCTGTGCCCTGCTTGCTAACGCGGCTGTTGATTGTGGAAATATCCACTTTATTTTCAGTTAAAATCTTCGTGATGTCTAACAGCACACCACTGCGGTTATTGGCAAATACATTGATTTCTGCAAAGTACAGGTCTTCTCTCTTATCTTCCAGCCGATTCCACTCTGCAGGAATGAAACGGATACGGTCATCCTCCGGCGCATTAATCACGTTAACACAATCGGTACGGTGAATGGACACACCACGGCCACGGGTAACGTAACCGATGATTTCGTCCCCCGGTACCGGAGAACAGCACTTGGAGAAATGCACTGCCACATCGTCAATTCCCTGTACCATAATACCGGTTTTCGCCTTAACGCTGATTGGCAGCTTCTTCTCATGCACCTCCTGCAGGGATTCCATGAGTTTTTCGTCTGTCATTTCCTTCTTTTGCTTTTTGTTGTATTCTTCCAATAAACGGTTGACAATCTGGCCCTCTTTTAATGCGCCGCGTCCAACAGCTGCCAGCACGGAATCCCAGTCGCGGAATCCGTACTTACGCATGCAAACCTCTAAAAATTCCGGTTTGCTGATGTCGGATTGTTTGATTGCTTTTGCTTTGCAATATGCGGTTAACAGGTTCTTGCCGTGCAGGATACTATCTTCCTTGAGCTCCGACTTAAACCACTGATTGATTTTATTTTTTGCCTGGGTACTCTTTACTACATTTAACCAGTCACGGCTCGGTCCCTTGGAGTTTTGGGAAGTAATAATTTCGACTCTGTCACCGTTTTGCAGCACATAGTCGATGGTAACCAGTTTGCCGTTAACCCTGGCGCCTACCATTTTATTACCAACGGCACTATGGATGGCGTAAGCAAAGTCTACAGGTGTAGAACCTGCCGGAAGATTTTTTACATCTCCCGTAGGGGTAAAGCAGTATACGCTGTCGGAGAATAAGTCCAGGTCGTTCTTTAAACCGCTAAGGAATTCCTTACTGTCGGACATATCCCTCTGCCACTCCAGAATCTGACGGAGCCATGCCAGTTTTTCCTCTTCATTCGCAGATGACTTGACGCCGTTTTGCGCTTCTTTATACTTCCAGTGGGCAGCAATACCGTATTCCGCTGTTCTGTGCATTTCGTGCGTTCTGATCTGAATTTCAAACGGCGTACCGTTCGGACCAATTAACGTAGTATGCAGGGACTGGTACATGTTTGGTTTTGGCATGGCAATATAGTCCTTAAAACGTCCCGGAATCGGGATATACATTTCATGGAGCACACCAAGTACCGCATAACAGTCCTTCACATCTTCCACAAGCACCCGGACCGCAAACAAATCGTAAATCTGGTCCAGTGTCTTGTTCTGGTTTTTCATTTTTTTATAAATACTGAAAAAGTGCTTTACTCTTCCGTCAATCTGGGCATCGATGCCGTATTCGGAAATTTTATCCGCCACCGCATCAATAATTCCGGAAACAAAGGCCTCTCTCTCTGATTTACGCAGAGCGATTTTTTCTGCCAGTTCCTTATAAACTTCAGGCTCCAGATATTTTAAGGACAAATCGTCCAGTTCAATCTTAATTTTGGAAATACCGAGACGCTGGGCCAAAGGTGCGTAAATGTCCATGGTCTCTCTGGATTTTTCCTTTTGCTTTTCCGGAGTCATAAACTGCATGGTGCGCTGGTTGTGCAGACGGTCTGCCAGCTTAATCATGATAACACGGATATCCTTTGCCATAGCAAGGAACATCTTACGCAGGTTTTCTGCCTGCAGCTCAATTTTATCCGCATCATAATTTAACTGGGTCAGCTTGGTGACACCATCCACCAGCAGGGCAATTTCTTCACTGAATTCCCTTGCCACATCCTCCATGGTAAAATCGGTGTCTTCCACCACATCATGCAAAATACCGGCCACGATGGTTTCCTTGTCCAGTTCCAGTTCTGCCAAAGTGATGGCAACACAAAGAGGATGAATGATGTACGGCTCTCCGGACTTTCTCTTTTGATCTTTGTGCATATCGTTTGCGAGGCGGTATGCCTTTTCAATCATGGAAATGTCCGTACCCGGCCGGTACTCATACACCGTTTCAATCAGTTTTTTGTACAGCTCCTCCGGGTCGGTAAACCCTTGAGGCATACTTAACGATTTTTCTTCAATTGCCTTTTTTATTACTATGCCTTTTCTTCTTACTTCCTGTTCTGCCATATATTCACCGCACCTTATGCCTTCGTAAGTAGTAAGTCGGAGGCCAAGCGGT
>JAZNXI010000082.1:0-3066 GCA_045593825.1 Lachnospiraceae bacterium | reverse complement strand
CATGACATTTTGTCCTCGTAACGAGTACATGTTGCATTATAGCAAGGTTTTCCACCTTTGTCAACACCTTTTTTAAAGAAATTTTCAAAAGTGTTTTAATATTTTATACAAATCATTCAAAAGGCGCAGACCGATTGCCGAATCTGCGCCAAACACCCTATTCTATAACACATTCTTTGGCGTAAAACTATACGGAAGAAGTTCTTCCAACAGATAACCTTTATAATCTTCTGTGCTTGTACCAAGGTACACCACAAAGGTTTTCGGGTCGCAGAATTCTACCAACGCCTGACGGCATACGCCACAAGGGGAACAGAATTCCAGTTCTCCCTCTGCCTTGCCACCAACAATAGCAATAGCGGTAAACTCCTTAACGCCTTCGCTGACAGCCTTAAACAAAGCGGTACGCTCCGCACAATTGGTTGGTGAAAATGCCGCATTTTCTATATTACAGCCACCAAAAATTTCACCATCGGCAGACAACAACGCAGCTCCTACCTGAAATCCGGAATACGGGGAATAGGAACGCTTTCTGTATTCAATAGCAGTGCTCATCAGCTTCTGCTCTAAATCCTTTGTAAGCATAGTTTCACTCACTTTCTAGTAACCCTGGGCGTTCTCGTTCTTAGCCAGCTTAACAATACGGCTGGTACCGAGACGGGATGCACCGAGGGAAATAAACTTTTCTGCATCGTCAAAGGAAGAAATGCCGCCGGCCGCCTTCATTTTTACGTTTGGTCCGATGTTTGCAGCAAACAAGGCAATGTCTTCAAATGTAGCGCCTGCTGTGGAGAATCCGGTAGATGTCTTGATAAAATCTGCACCGGATGCAGTTACTACTTCACACATCTTAACCTTTTCTGCTTCGGTAAGAAGGCAGGTCTCGATGATAACCTTTAAAATTTTGGTGCCGCAGGCCGCCTTTAAGGTGCGGATTTCCTGCTCTACCAAGTCGAACTTTCCGTCCTTTACCCAGCCGAGATTGATAACCATATCGATTTCATCGGCACCGTTAGCCAATGCATCCTTTGTTTCAAATTCCTTTGTTGCGGTGGTCATGTAACCGTTCGGGAAACCGATAACGGTACAGATGGCAAGCTTGTCACCTACATATTCTTTGGCCTGCTTCACATAAGATGGCGGAATGCAAACGGATGCTGTGCCGTATGCCATGCCGTCGTCGCAAATTTGCTTAATCTCTGCCCAGGTTGCGGTCTGGGTAAGCAGTGTATGGTCTACTGTTTTAAAAATATCTTTTCTATCCATGGTAAATTATCTCCATTCTGAGTAATGAAAACTGATTTTCTGCTGTAACTTTATGCTAACTCCAATGCCACTTCCATCATTTCGTGGAAGGTGTTCTGACGGTCTTCTGCAGAAAGCGCCTCTCCGGTGTAAATGTGGTCGGAAATGGTAAGCAAGCAAAGGGCCTTCTTACCAAGCTTAGCAGCATTTAAGTAAAGAGCCGCTGCTTCCATTTCTACGCAGAGAATCTGCATTTCTTTCCAACGGTCGTTGAAGGTTGGGTCTGCATTGTAGAAGGTATCGGAAGAAAGCACATTACCTACAGCAACATGAATACCCCTGCCCTCTGCCACTTCTACCGCCTTGCGGAGCAGGCCGTAATCAGCGATTGGTGCAATGGTGCCCGGCAGATTGTACTGTGCCGCATAGTTGGAGTTGGTGGATGCACCCATACCGATTACCAGGTCGCGAAGCTTTACATCATCGGAGATACCGCCGGCAGAGCCTACGCGGATAATTGCCTCCACATCATAAAATTTATACAGTTCGTAGGAGTAAATACCGATGGATGGCATACCCATACCGCCTCCCATAACGGAAACCTCCTTACCCTTATAGGTACCGGTGTAACCGAACATGTTTCTAACGGTGTTAAAGCACTTTACATTTTCTAAATAATTATCTGCAATATATTTTGCACGAAGCGGGTCGCCCGGCATTAAGACAGTTTTTGCAATATCGCCCTTTTCGGCAGCATTATGTGGTGTTGACATTTGTGTAAACCTCCTCTTTTCCTATCCATGAGTTATTACTATACTCAACTGTTATTTTACCACATTTAAAAATAAAACTCAATCACTGTCTCACGTTCCCGCCCTGATTTTTACTCTCATGGGTAAGACTCACCCGGAAAAACCGTTTCATCAGCTTCTTAAAATGCAGCGGAAACAACGGGAACACGTAGCTCTTGCCTCCGATTGCTTTATTTGTGGCAATGCACAATATCATCAGGGCAATACCGCCTGCAAATCCCCATACGCCAAGGAAGTGTGTCAGTACCAGCGTAATCATACGCAGAAACTTGATTGCATATCCAAGTTCATAGCTCGCCTGGGTATAGTTTGCCAGAACCACAAAGGACATATAAAGCAGCGGTTCCGCGTTAAACCAGCCGGAGGATACCGCAAATTCACCGATTACCAGAGCTGAAATAACACTAAGCGGCAGGCTTAACATACTCGGTGTATTCAGTGCTGCCAGCCGCAGGCCGTCAATAGCAAATTCCAGAATCAAAAACTGCCATATCAAAGGAATATTCATCGGCTCCTTCAATGCAATAAAACTAAGGCTCTCCGGAAGTCGCTCCGGCTGCTGCATCAAAAGCAAAAACAACGGCGTTAAAATAAACGCCAGAATATTGGCTGCTACACGGGTCAGGCGAAGATAAGTTCCGGTCACCGGCGGAAAATAATAATCATCCGCTTCCTCAATAATATCAAAAATTGACGTCGGTAAAATCATGGCTGCCGGGGAATTATCCACCAGAATGACAATGTTGCCTTCCAGTACTGCTGCAGAGGCCGTATCCGGACGTTCCGAAAATTTAAACTTTGGAAAAGGATTCCACCAGGAGCTGTCATACAGGCACTCTGCCAGACTTTCCTGGTTCATGGTAAGACTTTCCACGGAAATATTTTTTATACGCCGGCGAATCTCCGTGCGATACTTTTCATCCACCCGATCTGCCATATAGCAAAGGGCAATATCCGTATGGGACACGGTACCCACACTGCAGTATTCCATAGTAAGCTTCGGGTCCCG
>JAZNXI010000081.1:0-20654 GCA_045593825.1 Lachnospiraceae bacterium | reverse complement strand
GCAGTTGCAATGAACTTACCGGAACCGTCAGGCTCGTCACCGGCGGAGAAACCGCCTGGGAACATAAGAATCTGAGCTTCCTTGATAGCCTTTTCGAAAGCAAGTACGGATTCTCTGATGTCTGCTTCGTTTCTATTCTTGAATACTACAGTATTTACATTAGCACCTGCTGCTTCGAACGCACGAAGGGTGTCGTATTCACAGTTAGTACCCGGGAATACCGGAATAAATACGGTAGGCTTTGCAATCTTGTTCTTTGCTGTGTAGATAGTCTTTGCGTCAAAGAGTACCTTTGGAGCCTCTGTTTCCTTTACCTTGGAACGGGTTGGGAATACTCTCTCTAAGGTATCGGTCCATGCTGCTAAAGCATCTTCCATGGAAACCTTTGCGCTGCCATATGCAAATACAGGCTCTTCTGTTACTTCACCTACTACATAGTAGTTTACGCCACAAGCGTCAAGCTTAGCCACGTCGGTAACTTCTGCAAGGATTTCACCGTAAGCAGGAGCAAATAATGCTTCTTCGGAAGTGCAGCCTGCACAGATCTTTGCACCGAGCTTGTTACCGAAGCCCATCTTGCTGACAGCTTCTGCAATACCCTTAGCGCCAAGAGCGTACATGGAAGCGATAGCACCTTCTCTTGCAAGAGCGGTAATCTTTGTCATCTGAGCCATGAAGTCTTCGTAATCAGGTAAACTGTAAGCGTCCTTCTTCATGCCGAACTTCACAAGCTTGTTGCCTGCCTTCTTGAATTCACCTGTGATAACGTCGCCGGTCTTTGCAATATCCACTGCAAAGGATACTAATGTTGGAGGTACGTCGATATCCTGGAAGGTACCGGACATACTGTCCTTACCGCCGATGGATGGAAGACCGAGCTTCATCTGAGCTTCGTAAGCACCAAGAAGTGCTGCGAGTGGCTCGCCCCAACGCTTAGGGTCGTTACCTAAACGACGGAAGTACTCCTGGAAGGTGAAACGGATCTTTGTATGGTCACCACCTGCTGCTACAATCTTAGCAACGGAAGAAATTACTGCATAAGCTGCACCGTGGTATGGGCACCAGCTGGAAAGGTATGGGTCAAAGCCGTAGCTCATCATAGTTACGGTATCACACTTGCCGCGGAGAACCGGAAGCTTAGCCACCATGGTCTGTACCGGTGTTAACTGATACTTACCGCCATATGGCATAGTAACGGTAGAAGCACCGATGGAGGAGTCGAACATTTCAACCAAGCCCTTCTTGGAACAGGAGTTAAGGTCAGCAAGCATAGCAAGCCATTCCTTCTCGATGCCTTCCTTGCCTGCAAGAACGCCTTCGTTCTTAGCAAGCTTCTTGTTTGTTCTTGCTGCAGCATAGTCAGCGCCCTTGTTGAAGTAGTTATCTTCTGCCTTTGGCATGGTTACAACAGCAGTTGTTTCCTGATGAGCACCGTTGGTGTCAAGGAACTTTCTTGCGATATTAACAATTTCCTTGCCTCTCCAGGAAAGAACAAGTCTCTTTTCTTCTGTTACTACTGCTACAGGAACTGCTTCTAAGTTTTCTTCTGCAGCAAATGCAAGCATTGCGTCAACATCCTTTGCCTCAACAACGATTGCCATACGCTCCTGGGATTCGGAGATGGCAAGTTCGGTACCGTCAAGACCAGCGTACTTCTTTGGCACCTTGTCAAGGTCTACGCGAAGACCGTCAGCAAGTTCACCGATAGCAACGGAAACACCGCCGGCACCAAAGTCGTTACACTTCTTGATAAGCTTGGTAACTTCTTCACGACGGAATAATCTCTGAAGCTTACGCTCGGTAGGAGCATTACCCTTCTGAACTTCTGCACCGCAGGTTGCGATGGATTCGGTAGTATGAGCCTTGGAGGAGCCGGTTGCACCGCCGCAGCCGTCACGACCGGTACGTCCACCCATTAAGATGATGATATCGCCCGGATCGGAGTTTTCACGGATAACGTTTCTTCTTGGAGCGGCACCCATAACAGCACCGATTTCCAGTCTCTTTGCCACATAGTTTGGATGATAAATTTCGTCAACCAGACCTGTTGCCAGACCAATCTGGTTACCATAGGAGCTGTAACCGTTAGCAGCACCGGTAACAATCTTTCTCTGAGGAAGCTTACCGGATAAAGTATCCTTAATAGCTACAGTTGGGTCTGCAGCGCCGGTAACACGCATTGCCTGATATACATAACCACGGCCAGAAAGTGGGTCACGGATAGCACCGCCAAGACAGGTAGCTGCACCACCGAATGGTTCAATTTCGGTTGGATGGTTGTGGGTTTCGTTCTTGAAGAATACTAACCACTCTTCGGTCTTGCCGTCGATTTCTACAGGAACGATAATGGAGCAGGCATTGATTTCATCGGATACTTCCATATCCTCAAGCTTGCCGTCTGCTCTTAACTGCTTCATGGCAAATACAGCAAGGTCCATTAAGCAGACAAACTTATCGTCACGGCCGGCATACATAACTTCACGGCTCTTTAAATAATGCTGGTAAGCAGCCTCGATTGGAGCCTTGTAGTCGCCGTCTTCAAAAGTAACGCTGGTTAATTCGGTAGAGAAGGTGGTGTGACGGCAGTGGTCAGACCAGTAAGTATCCAGTACGCGGATTTCGGTTACGGATGGGTCTCTCTTCTCTTCGTTCTTGAAATAATTCTGGATATGTAAGAAATCCTTGAAGGTCATAGCAAGACCCAAGGAATCGTACAGTGCCTTAAGCTCAGCTTCCGGCATATCCTTGAAACCATCATAAATAATAACATCAGCAGGGTCTTCGAATACTGTATTAAGGGTTTCCGGCTTAACCTCGGATGCTGCACGGGAGTCAACCGGGTTAATGCAGTAGCTCTTGATTGCTTCCACTTCTGCGTCGGTAACTTCACCGCTGAGTACATAGGTAGTAGCACTGCGGATAACAGGCTCTTCGGTCTCGTTTAAGAGCTTTACACACTGCTCTGCAGAGTCTGCTCTCTGGTCGAACTGACCCGGAAGATATTCTACAGAGAATACCTTATCAGTTGCGTTCTTTTCGAAGGTTTCTTCATATACATAGTCAACAGGAGGCTCAGAAAACACGGTAACTAATGCTTTCTTATAAGTTTCCTCACTTACATTTTCCACATCGTAGCGCACAAGAACACGAACACCGGACACAGTCTGGATGTTTAAGTATTCTTTGATTTCATTCATGAGTTCTTCGGCTCTAACCGCGTAGGCCGGCTTCTTTTCGGCATAAACTCTTCTTACATTAGCCATGATAATCCTCCTTGTTTCCTTACAATCTCGTTAGTTTTTTTGTGGGCTTCCACCCTTGCTTCTAATTTTAACACAAAGTTTATTATTATGGAAATTAATAAATATTAATGCTTTTATTATTTTCACTTATGTATTATAATACAAGCAGAATATTTTCCAAGGAGGCAACCCATGGACGTAAACTACGAGCTTTACAAGGTATTTTATCATGTAGCAAAATCCTTAAGCTTTTCCGACGCTGCACAGGAGCTTTTCATCTCCCAGTCGGCAGTCAGCCAGTCTGTTAAGGTACTGGAGCGCCGTCTCGGCCAGACACTGTTTACCCGCAGCACAAAAAAAGTTTCCTTAACCAAGGAAGGCGAAATTTTATTTAAACATATCGAACCGGCCATCAACCTGATTGTGAAGGGCGAAGGCCAGCTTCTTTCTGCCAAGGAATCCGGCGGTGTGCAGCTGCGTATCGCATCCAGCGACACCATCTGCCGTTATTACCTGGTACCATATTTAAATGAATTCCACAAAAAATATCCGGATGTACACATCAAAATTATTAACGCTTCCTCCCAGCAGTGTGCCTCTTATTTGGAAGGCAACCGGGTGGACTTAATTATCACCAATTCGCCAAATCCGGCGTTAAATAATGTAATGACCATTCTCCCTATCAAAGAGTTCCGGGACGTATTCATTGCAGACAAAAACGCATATCCGTTAGAAGAAAAAGAACTTACCCTGCGGGAGTTATCCTCTCTGCCAATCCTTATGCTAGAGAAAAACTCCACCACCAGCGTATTTCTTCACGAGCAGTTTTTAAGCCATTCCATCGACCTGGCCCCTGCCATCGAAATCAGCAGTAATGACCTTTTAATCGATTTGGCATCCATCGGCCTCGGTATCGCCTTTGTGCCTGATTTCTGCTTAAGCAGACATACCACGGATAATCTGTTCACTCTAAAAACCAAAGAAGAAATCCCTGCCCGTAAGCTGGTAGCGGCCTATGACTCCGCTCTTCCGCTGGCAGAGCCGGCCAAGTTCCTGTTAGACTTAATGATGCAGGACAATAAAAACGAATAACAGAAAGGACATAGTATGATTGACAGTATCATTTTTGACTTAGACGGCACCATGTGGGATACCACAGAAGACGCCGCAAGAATATGGAGCGAGGTTGTAAAGCGCTATCCCGACGTTACCGACGAAATTACCGGTCCAAAGCTCAAATCCTTATACGGACTTCCTTTGGTAGACATTGCCGTAAAGCTGTTTACCAGCGTTCCTGCAGAGCGGGGCATCGAAATTATGAGAGTCTGCGTGGTGGAACAGTGCCCGTACCTTACCGAACACGGCGGCATCCTCATCGGAGATATTGAGAACACATTAAAGAAGCTTTCTGAAAAATATAAGCTGTTCATTGTCAGCAACTGTGAAGACGGCTACATCCAGTCTTACTTAGAAGGCCACGACTTCGGCAAATACTTTACTGACTTTGCCTGCCCGGGAACTACCGGATTATTAAAGGGCGACAACATCAAACGGATGGTAGAACGCCACAGCCTGAAAGCTCCAATTTACGTAGGCGACACCTACGGCGACCAGACTGCCGCTGAGGAAGCCGGCGTACCGTTTGCCTTTGCCGCTTACGGTTTTGGCGAAGCAACCAAATACGATTACAAACTCTCTTCTTTTGAAGAACTGGCTGAAATTTTTTAAAGGAGCATTACCATGAAACCAATTGCAAGCTTTACTATTAACCATTTAACCTTACTGCCGGGCATTTATGTATCCCGCAAAGATAAGGTTGGAGAAGAAACCATCACCACCTTCGACATCCGCATGACCCGCCCGAATTTTGAACCGGTCATGAATACCGCAGAGCTTCACACCATTGAGCATCTGGCCGCAACTTTCCTCAGAAACCATGCTGAATTTGGTTCTAAGGTAGTTTACTTCGGTCCTATGGGTTGCCGCACCGGCTGTTACCTATTACTGGCCGGTGACTACGAGTCCAAGGATATTGTACCTTTAATGAAAGAACTGTTTACCTTTATCCGCGACTACAAAGACGAGGTTCCGGGAGCCTCTGCCATTGCCTGCGGAAATTACCTGGACATGAATCTTCCTATGGCAAATTATCTGGCAGATAAATTCCTGCGTGAAGTTTTAAATAACATTTCCAAAGAACGTTTGGTATATCCGGACTAACTTCCTGCATATAGTAAACGGAGGGCACTTTGCTCTCCCATTACTACCTAAGGAGGACACTGTCATGGATTCCACACCCGTACAATTTCGCAGCCACACTGCCCTGCTGTTAGCAGCTGCCCTTCCCTATCTGCAGCCCGCATACCGGCACCCGGTGGAGCTGGCCATGAAATTTCTGGAGTTTTCGGAAACCATACAGTTCTGCCGGCAAAATAATATACCAAAAGCGGAAGCCATCCACACCCTACATAATTCCATGCCCGCCGACTCTGTTTTTTCCGGCATCATGGAACTTGTTTACCGTTTTGTAACGGACCCGGAAGGATTACTTACCAATCTGTCTCCTATTTGCACAGAAAAAGAAAAAAACATTGTGGGAATGCTGCTAAACCTGTTTCAGGCAAAAAGTTTCTACGAAAACTATGGTGACATGTTCAGTTCCTTTATGTCTTCCGGTTTTTCCCCCGAAACACCACCCAAAGAACCCGATATACCGGAGGGTGGCCTGACATCCATGATGAATGAAGAACAACTCGATACCCTGAATTTGTTAAAAAGTCTGTTAGACAATCAATAAAAGGAGGTATCCATCATGGACAACACCACAATGAATGACCCGATTTTTCAAAACCTTTCCCCGCTGAAGAAGGCAGTCATTGCCGAGCTTATGGAAAAGGCGGCAAATACGCCCTTGGACAAAGCGTTTCCCATGCTGTTAAAAGCAAATGCCACACTAAATAAGCAGGGGGAGCCCTTTACTCCGGAAGAGCGCAATATGCTCATTACCGAATTAACCAAAAAGCTTTCCCCTGAGGAACGCAAAAAAATTGCAGCCTTATTAAAGCTGCTGTAAAAAGCAAACAAGCCGGATGCATTTTTGCACCCGGCTTTTCTATACTCTCCAATATTTTTATACCAATCTTCTTACCAACTGTTCCGGATTGTCTGCATACTCCAGCACAGTTTCCTTTGTAATCTGCTTTTTCTGATACATTTCCAGCAGGTACTGGTCCATGCTAATCATACCGCTTGCTGCACCTGATGCAATGGCATTGTTAATCTGATGATTCTTATTATCACGGATCATGTTACGGATTGCGTTGTCCATATGCATAATCTCATAAGCAGGAACCAATTCTCCGTTTACATTAGGAACTAACTGCTGGGACACTACCGTATGCAGTACCATGCTCAGCTGTACACGGATCTGGCCCTGCTGTGTGCTTGGGAAAGAGTCCAGAATACGGTCAATCGTATTCACAGCGCCCTTGGTATGCAACGTTGCAATTACTAAGTGTCCGGTTTCCGCGGCAGTCATTGCTGTACGGATAGTTTCCGGGTCTCTCATTTCACCCATTAAAATAACGTCCGGAGCCTGACGAAGACACGCACGAAGCGCAGAAAGATAGTCTGCCGTATCAATGGCCACCTCTCGCTGGCTGATAATGCTCTTATCGTGGCCGTGAAGATATTCTATAGGATCTTCCAGGGTAATAATATGGGATTCCTTTGTGTGGTTAATCCGGTCGATGATGCAAGCCTGGGTTGTGGATTTACCACTGCCGGCGGTACCGGTTACCAAAATCATACCGCTGTTAACCTCTGCCAGTTTCATTACTTCCTCCGGAATATTTAATTTTCTCCAATCCGGAATATGAAATGCCACCGTACGTATTACCGCAGACCAGGAACCTCTCTGGCGGTATGCATTAACTCGGAAACGGGCCACTCCAGGCAACGCAAAGGAAAAGTCATCATCACCGGAGTCCTCAAAATGCATTGTAGAACGCTTTGCAAGCTCATATATTTCCGTAATCAGTTCTTTGGTGTTATTTGGTAACAGCCGCTCCTGCCCAATTTTTACAATACGTCCTCCAATCTTTGCAGTAGCGGGACTTCCTGCTAAAAAGAAAATATCAGATGCTCCGTCTTCTACCGCTTTTTTTAAATAGTCTATTACCTGCATGATAATTCCCCCTTTATTCCATACTTCCATCCCATACATCCAGGCTGTCATCGGCTTCCCATTCTGCTGTGGAAACCAGCTGCCAGCGAAGAATTTGGTAATCTTTTTCTGTTATCTGAACCTCTACTTCCAATGCCTGTAATTCAGAAACCTGACAGGTATAGCTGTAGAAATCACCTTCTTTTGTTACATTGTCAGACAAGATGCCCTGTCTAAGCTTTGCCAGAATAAGTTCGGCCTCCGTATCTGCCACGTAATAGCCTTGCACCGCATTGTAAGACGCTTCTGCCATACGACTGTCAGCCTGTACCGTGGACAAACTGAGCAATGCAAAAACAGTCAGACAAAGCACGGCAAAAATAACAAGCAGGGAACTTCCGCCTACTGCGGGCGGAGCTTCATGTTTACTCATATTGTGCCACCTCCGTCTGTCCCGCGGCCGGAATACATATCAGTTCCTCACCTTTTACTGTAGCAAGAACCAGTTCCGCCTGCCATAAAGAAAGAGTTTCCGACTCTTTATAAGAAACCGTCAGAACATAGTCTGCCGCATCCTTTTCTTTGATAATCTGCCAATCCTCCGAAAAAAACGTCGTCAGGGTGTCTCCGGTCTTTTCCGGGGCGTATTCCTCCAAATATTTGGAAATACCGCCTTTTTTCATGGTTTCGGCCGCATTCTGGACTTCCACCACTGCCCGGTTTTTCATCTCCGTTTTTTTGGAAATCCTACCGGACAAAACAAAGGTCTGTAAACATAACGCAGCTGCCAGAGCAAATACCAGCACCATAACAATTTGTTCCATCATTACCAATGGAGCTTTGCTCTTCATTATCTGTTTCCTCCCTTTGCACTGCGTAATGTCAATATCTGTTCTGTAACATTTCCGTCTGTAGACGTTATATCAATCTTCAGGCACCCATCTGCCATATTAAAATTCACTTGCTCTGCCGCAAGAATTTTTTCTCCGTCCTCAGGTTTGAAATTTCCTTCTGCTAAGGCAAACAATTCCCGCAGATAGCCATCATAACAGTATATTCTGGTAATATATGCTTCTTCGCCGTAAAAGCTTGTAAATTCCAACGTTTCCACACCACCGAATTCACCAATATACACCGCTCCTGCTTCATCTGCCTGCCGTACTTTGGTAGAAATATACTGCGGTACCGTCCTCTCTGTGTAAGCAGTTTGCTGCCGCTTTACCAGCCGCCCGTATGCTCCGGCTCCGGTTAACAAAACCGACAGTATACAAAGGGCAAACACACCGAACAATACCAGCACCACAAGACCTTCTATATGTGATTTGTTATTCTTATTTTTCATTTTTTCTTTCCAATACGGTAATATCCGGCATAAGATTTTCAGCAAACACCTCATATCGCACAAGATATTTGTCCTCATCAATCTGGATTCCGTAATGTTCCTTCATATATTCTACGTCCGGCGGATAAATTCCCTCCGTAGCATAACAGGTTACCGCACAACGCTGTAATGCCTGCTCCAGCTGTAATTTCCCCTCTTCCCTGTTTCCTGCCTTCAGGTTATCCAGAGCAGTCAGAAAAATAAGCAAAACAGCCACTGCAAAAACAGGAAAGAGTACTCCGCTAAGGTCTCTCCGCACTTTTTCTTTCATAAAATCACCCAATCGTTTCCATAATGTTCATGAGAGGCAACATTACCGAAAGTAAAATAATGCCCACCAAAACAGAAGTAATCAGAACCAGCGTCGGCTCCAGCTTTTCCACCTTGGAAGTAAGGGCCACGTCTGCTTCTTCTGATAAACGGTCAGCAATTTCCACCATAACCGCATCGCCGTTACCGCTCTGCATTCCAAGACTTAACAACCGGCACATGGCAGGAGGAAAAACATCCGCCTTCTTTAATGCATCTGCCAGCGGAATGCCACTGAGCAGTTCTTCTTTACAATTCAAACAACGTTCTCTTGCCTCCGGAATATCTCCCAACACATCTGCTGCCAGTTCCATGGTATCTTCTAAAGGAAGACCGCTGGAAAGGCCCATGGAAATTGCCTGGGCAAAGCTTGCATCATTCATCTTTCTCATGACGCCTTTATCGCCGGCATGCTTTCGCCAAAAAGCCAGTACCTTTTCCCGGAAGGAAGAACTGACAGAAAATGCAATTACCATACCTGCTGCCACGGCAAGCAGTATCAAAAGCACCGGCATTATTTTATTCAACCCAATACCCAAGGCTAACAAACCGCCGGCTACGCCTCCCAGCTTCCCGCCCAGGGAAACAAATACCGACTGGAAAATCGGTAAAACCTGGGTTAACAAAACAATAATCACAACCAACATCAGTAACAAAAGAATGGATGGGTACAACAACGCACCACGGATACGGTTATTCATCCGCTCTCTTTCCTCATAATATTTTGTCAAAGCATGAAGTGCCTCTTCCAGACGTCCTGCTGTTTCGCCTACATTTATAATTCCCTGCACATAGACAGGAAAGCAATCTGCATTTTTTACAATTTGCGAAAGGGGCAAACCGTCATCCGCCTGCTCCGCCATGGTAATCAGGCAGGCTTTCCAAACCTCATCCTTTTCTTCTTCCGCCAATAAATGCAGGCCATCTCCCACTCTGACGCCGGAATGCACCAGCCATGCCAGTTCCTGGCAGAAGGCTGCAATTTCCCTATAGGTTAATTGTCTCATAGCTAATCCTCTCTGTTTTCCGAAGGAAAATGCCCGCCCGCTTATACGGGCAGAGGATTTTACCTCTTAATAGATATATTTTTCTGTATAGTTAGAACCGTCACCGATATACTTCATAATAGCATCGCTTCTGTTGCTGGAAGAAGCAAAGGTTGGGTCCATTCGTTTCCAAGTAGTTCCGTCAAAATAAATGGCATTGTCAATCCAGCCATCTTTCACGGTATATACGCTAATCCAGGCATGATACACATCCCCTGCATAACCGACCACCAGTTTGCAAGGTACCGACTGGCTGCGGAGCATTCCGGTCATCAGGGCTGCATAATCAAAGCAGATTCCTTTCTTCACTTCCAGAACCTTATCCAGCACCGGAAGATAACCGCTCTTTACATTGGCCGCAAGTTCCGTATCGTAGGTAATATTGTTTACCACATATTCATATACCGCCTGTACTTTTTCTAACTCCGTTTCCTTCCCCATGGTAAGCTTGGCCCCCAGCTTTACCGTTTCCTCTGCAACACCATAGTCCACATACTGGTTTGGACGAAGGAATGGTGCAAATTCATCCGCTAATTCCACGGTTGTGCTTACGGAAGCTACAGTGGCATACTGTTTTCCTTCTACATTTTCAAAAACCGTAATTTTATATGCTCCGTTTCCATCAGACAGTGGGAAGGTTTCCCATTCTTCCGGCTGAATGGTGTAAGTATAGGTAGTTGTAGGACCTTTCACCTGTGCCTTGAGCTTTTTATCGGTAACTGCCTTATATTTTACCATGACATAGCCGTCTTTCATATTGGAGTAATCAATGACCGCCTTGTCGTTTTCTTCCGTTGCCGTACCCGGTGCTTCCGGTTGTAAAATATCCGGCAACGCAGGCTCTTGGGCAATAATATCCTTCTCAGAGTCCACGGTTCCGATTATTGTTTCGTCCACAAAAGGAGTTGCTACCGCACCCGGAACAGTTTCATCATTCAACGGGGTTACCGAAGTAGCCGGTGTACCCGTATTGGTTTTTCCACAACCACAACATGCCATAGCAATCATCAGCATTGCCATATAACAAAATTGCTTTCTATACACTACCTTCACCTCTATTCCTGATTATCCAGCTTCTTTCTGTATTCCGCCGGACTTTCTCCTACGTACTTTTTAAACTTCTTATGGAAATAGTCTACATTCTTATAACCGACCATTTCCGCAATCTCGTAAACCTTATGCTTGTTTTCCACCAACAGTTCAATGGCATGCTTGATACGTACCTGGTCTACGTAGGAATTAAAGCTTTCACCCACATTCTTGTTAAAAATCTTTCCAAGATAGGAACTGTTATAGCCAAATAACGCCGCAATGCCCTCTAACTTAATGTTAGAAGCATAATTATGCTCTATGTAATACAAAATATCATCCAGTACGCTGTCTCTGGAAGAATTACCGGTAGCTCCCATTACCATTTCGAACTGCTCGGCAAAATAATCGGTAATCTCATACAAATAATGCTGTGCTGTAATAAATGCAATAATATCCTGATTGGAATCAAACGGAATATTTACTCCGTTGTACCGGTGATTCATGATTTCCTTTACCTGCAAATATAAATCTGCGGTAAAGAGCTTCACATCGGAAATTTCCGCTTCCACCTGATACAAATAGTTTTCCAATTCCCTCAGGGTTTCCTGCATCTTGCGGCGGTTAAAGGTCTGCAGATAATCGGTAATCCGTATGCAATATGCCTCCGCCAAAGATGCATCCAGGGACTGCTTTTCCTTTTGTACTTCAGGAAGCTCGGTATATCCCAGTACGTGCTGACCCTTCTCGCAGAAGAAACGTCTACCCAGTAAAGCAGCAGCCTGCTCATAGGTATTTTTTAATTCCCGGATATCCTCTACGATACTTCCGTAAGAAATAAATAAGGTATCCAACGGACTGCCCTTTTGCGGTGCAGATTCATAATGCCGTAAAAAACGTTTGAATTTTTCAATGGCAAAGCTGCCCTTTAAAAGCAGGACATTCTTTCCTTTTACTACAAAATGCTCAAAAGAGTTGGTTCCGGAATCTGCCACCATAAACATATCTGCAAACTGGTAAGGAAGCTCCACCTGACCAATCTGGAAATTTTCATACATAACAATCTGGTAAACTTCTGCCTCCAGATTCAATTCCGCAAGATTCAGAAGTTCATAGCGTACTTCATCCCGAATGATATCCTGCAAAATCTCCTTTTTGGACTTTCTGCGGAAAAAGTCATCATCTTCCTTCTTCTGTCTTGCATCCTGAATGGAATCGTATACTTCTCTTGCAACCTTTTCCAATTCCTCTTCGTCCATTGGTTTGGTCAGATAATATTTTACGCCGAACTTCATGGCAGTCTGGGCATATTTAAAATCAGAGAATCCGCTTAAAATCACGAAAGTACCATCATAGCCCTGCTGTCTGGCCTGCTCGATTACTTCCAACCCGTAAAGCTTTGGCATACGGATATCCATAAGAACCAAAGATGGTTTCAGGCGCAAAATTTCCTTCAGGGCATCTTCACCGTTACCGGCTTCTCCGCAAACAGTAAAACCCATCTCTTCCCAATCAATAATGCACTTTAAGCCCTCTCTGATATTTGCCTCGTCATCCGCTATAAATACGGTTTCCATCGTTTCTTTCATAACTTTCTCTCCTGTAAAACTGCATACTATTCCTTAATATATTATTATACCTAATTTTACAAAATTCTGCAAGTATTTCGCAAAAGCCCCCCGGGACCAAATCGATCCCGGAGGGCTTTTATGAAAAATTATGAAATTTTACTCAACGGTAATTTTAATTTTTGCCTTACCTCTCTGTTCACCCATTGCGGTGATAGTAGTCTTACCGGCCTTGATAGCAGTTACCTTTACGGTTACCACTCCTTCTTCCGGTAATCTTCCGGTTACATCAACTACTGCCACAGAACTGTCATCGGTCATAAAAGCAACTTTTTCTGTGGTTTCACCAGGTTCTACGGTAATGGTGAATTCTCTTGTTTCACCAACTGCCATTGTACCTTCCGTTTCAGTAGCCTTGATGGATGTAATCGGTACAGTTTCCACAACCTCTGTGGATTCAAATACCAGATTGGAAATAGTGAAAGTAACTTCAATACGCTTTGGTTCCGGATGTCCTGCAATGTTCAGGGAATAATCGGTATTTGCGGTAACACCTTCCACCGCAGAACCATCCCATGCATTCATTGGGTCTCCGGTATCCAAAGTACCTGCCTTTAATGCAGTCTTCGGTGCAGTCTGGGTTACCTTAAGTTCTTCCCCGTCTACAACAACTTTGTCATACATAATATCACAGGTTGCAACTTCCGTTTTTGTTTTCACTGCTGTTGTTACCAGATAATCCTTAATATACAGAGAACCAATACCTGCCAGACTGGTTACGCCTGCTGCCTTTGCCGCATCGGAAAGGTCGGTGGTTGCATCAATCACTACGGTATACTGGCCGTTTCCTGTAATTGTGGTTACAGGGCCTACATCATTGCCGTAATAGTTGTGAACGCCATCGGTAAAGTAAGCATTTAATGCCACCTGGATTTCTCCACTGGAAGATACCGCGGATACTTTTATTTTCACACTGCGGTTAAGCCCTGTGGAAGACTGGATAATTACATAAGCAATACCTGCACCGTGGGCAGTTACTTCGCCGAATTCATTTACAGTACAGATATCTTCATTGGTTGACACATAAGTAAAGAATGCATCGGTATTTTCCGGCTCCATAGTCGCCTGAAGATTAGCATGGGAGCCCTGAGGAATGGTAACAGTTGTCTGCGGAACAACAATCTTCGTACAAGGATTCTCAGATGTCTGGCCAAGCACGGTAACTGTAATGGTCTCTTCTACATCTCCCATCAAGGAACATGCAGTAATGGTGACCACACCCATACTCTTGCCGTGAATCATGCCGTTATACACCGTTGCCACATCCGGATTAGATGTTTTCCACACAACAATATCATTACAATTCTCCGGAAGTTTCTGCGCATCTACATGTACATATTCGCCTGCTTCCAGGAAAATTCCGTCCGGATACTGGGACTTTGTGTCCAGGGCAATTCCTGTCATAGGAACCAGTTCCGGTTCCTTTGTAATATCAGCCAGGCTCGCATAATTTAAGTTAAAGCCCCGCATAATGCCGTAGGTTACTTCCGGATACATCAGTTCATAAGTATCACGACGGATGAGGGTAAAGCAGAAATCTGCCTTGTCGGCGTCTTCATGATTAAAAGCGCCGGCATCCCACCACACCGGAACGATACCAATCTTTTTACACATGTGATTAACTGCTTCTGCATAGTATGCACGCTCTGTGGTGTTGTTTTTATCAATCGCACCGTATTCGCCTAAAATTACAGGATAACCGGCATCAATGAATCTGGAAAGCTTCTGCATGTTTGCTTCCAGATTTTTTGCGGATATCTCACTATAGGTACGGTTGGTCATATTTTCAGCAAGACCAAAAAGCCAGTCATAATCATGTACTGCAAGGAACAGACTGCCTGCTTCGTCCTTTGGCATTTCAAAGCCATAGGCTTCCTTAGTTGTATTCACAATGTTGGTATATCTGCCAGGCACAGATAACCAGCGTTTTGCATTGTTGCTGCCGGTAGCACGCACGGTATCTACAAAAATCTGGTTTAATTCCATGATAACCTGCATGTCCTTTTTAATTCCCGCATCAGTATTATCCGGACCAACCACTTCGTTCATGGCCTCAAAAATCAGGTGCTCGTCATAGTCTTTAAAACGTTCTGCAATTGTTTTCCACACACCCGCAAATTTTTCCTTTACAGGGCCTAAATCTTCTGCACCTACACGCAGCCAGCCGGTCTGCTCGGCACCGTCATGATGAATATTGATGATACAATACATATCCTGGGATACACAGTAATCTACGATTTCCTGCACTCTTGCCATCCACTGTTCATTGATGGCATACCCATTCTCATCATCAATCATGTTGCCCCAGGTAATCGGTACACGCACCGTGTTAAAGCCTGCATCATGAACCGCTGTAATTAATTCCTTTGTTGTTACATATGGCTGCCACAGAGTCTCTAACGGAGTAAAACCGGTGTGACCGTCCATAGTATTACCAAGATTCCAACCGGTACCCATTTCTGCCACAATTTCATCTGCTGTCAGACTGCGGAACGGTTCTGTACCGCCGGCAACCGGTGCCACAGTCGGTTCCGGAGTTGGTGTTGCTGTCGGTTCCGGAGTCGGAGTTGCTGTTGGCTCAGGTGTGGCTGTTGGTGCTTCTGTCGGAGCTGTAGTTGCTGTTGGTTCAGCGGTTGGTGTTGCCGGCGCTTCGGTTGCTGTCGGAGCTACGGTTGGAGTTACCTCCGGTGTAGTATTTTTATCTCCGCAGGCTGTCAGGGAAAGCACCATTGCAGCACTGAGTAATAAGGCTAAGCCTCTTTTTTTCCAAACTTTCATAGTTTAACCTTCCTTTGATTTTCTTTCGATATCCCTAAAGATATACATTGCAGGACCGCTGATGGTTAAAAAGATAACTGCAGGACCTATCAGCAGACCTAAAAACATAGTGGTAGTATTAAAAATAAATACAATGACTTCCACTGCAATTACCACTGCAATCATTACCGTTCTGCCAAAATATTTCACGCTGATATCCATGGAATTTTTTAAGGTTTTGAGCAGCGTATTGTCATACCGTGCCATCAGTGCATAGGCGTAAATAAAATAGCCAAAGCACATAACACTTCCCACAATACCAAGAATCAAAAAGTAAATCGGATTACCTTCCACTGCATGGAATAACTGAAAATCAAGGTACAGGGCATACACAAAAAACAGATTGAGAAGTCCTGTAGGAATTCCCTGCTTTAAGTTCGCCTTAAAGGCATTCCAGAACTGTTTTGCTACATACCCTTCCCGTTCATCTACCATTTTAAGCGTCACCGCAAAGGCAGCCGCCGTGGATGCGCCAATCGTCACCACCGGAAGAGAAAACAAAAACCAAAGAATATTCAGTTTAATCATATCTAACAAACGGCTGAAAAAATTGTATAATGGTCCGTCTATACTAAAAAGCTTCATATTCATTCACCCTGTCTGTATAAAAAGGGGCTGGCACCTATGCGCCGCCCCTTTTTATTACTTTATTACTGTCTGTTTGCTTCTTCTAACTGATGACGGATGGTTGCGTTCTCTTCGCACCATTCGATACACTTATCATAACCATATGCCTTAGCATCGTTAATCATCTGCTTCAGAATCATGTTGAACTGTCCGTCTGCCTGAGCATAGATACACTTCCAGGAACCGGTAGTAATACAGTTAGTTACCTGATTCCAAATAACTTCCAGTTCATCGCTCTTTGCAGTTTCTGCATAGGTGGTAGCCGGAGCAACCTTATAGTTCTTAGACTTTAAGTACTCATTTGGTCTTACGGAGCCGGTGTAATCTCTCCAATCCTGCTGCATTGCACAAGAAGCCTCTGTTACATTGCTCTTCCAAGCTTCCCAGTTGTAGGTTTCACCATTGGAATCCGGATTCATTGCATTTCTGGACCAGGTGATATTGTTCATCTGCTGACGTCCGTCGTTGTAAGAGAATCCTGCATATTCACCTTCCATCATAGTTTCACCGGTAGTGATACACTTCTTACCAAACTCTGTAAGATAAGTATTTCCTTCTGCATCGTAATCCCAAATTAAGCCCTTAGGACCGTATTCGGAAACAAGATAACCTTCCGGAGTGGATAACCAGTTAAGAATTTCCATGCAAAGTTCAGGATACTGGGTATTTGCACCGATAGTCCAAACTCTGTTGCCGCCATATGGGCTTAAACCATAAACGATTGGAGAAGCACCTTCCGGAAGCATGGTTGTCATGTACTTATTTTCTGCCAGATGATTTTCTGTGTTATATGCTGCGCTACCTGCATAATTGAAGATAGAGAAGAATACACCACCTGCAATTACCTTGGAAGCCATTTCGTCGTAAGTCTGGGTCATGGAGTCAGGATCCAATAAGCCTTCACGGTATAACTTATTGAAGAATCTTAACATTTCGATGTATGGACCATTTTCATCCAAAGCACCGTAGAATTTACCGTTATCGCAATCATAAAGACCTAAATGGAATTCATCGTAACCGTACCATGCAGTAGCCATGGACTTAACATACATTACCATGTTACCGTCCCAGTCAGGCCATAAGGACATTGCGTAGGTTTCCTTACCGTTGTCGTCGGTTGGACAGATAGCCTTCATATCCTTGAATAAAGTAATCATGTCATCCAGAGTCTTTACTACCGGATAACCTAACTGCTTGTATAAATCCCAACGGAGGTCCCAAGTATAGAAGAATTCTTCAATACTGCCGGCATCTGCCTTAGCAACACCGTGACCAAAACCTAAAATTTTATTCTTTCCAGCAACATCATTATTTAAGTTTCTGTTTGCTTCTAAAGCAATAGACATGTTTTCCTTGATGTAAGGACCGTACTCAGAAAGTAAGTCATCTTCTTCCCAGTCAAAGAGCATATCGTTTGCAACGGCTCTCTTATAGTCTGCACCGGTGCTGCCGAATACAACGATATCACCTAAGTTACCGGATTCCATACGGGTATCAAATACACCGTCGGTATCAGGGATAATCATTAACTTAACGTTAAACTTATCTAACATAACCTTTGCAAACCAACCTACCTGTTCACCGGAGAAGTTTGCTAACTGGCTGTACACGGTAAGCTCGATTGGCTCACCTCTGTCTTCTTTTTTATTTCCTTCTGCGGAATCACCGCCGTTGTTTGTGCTGCTCTCGCCAGGGGCGGATGTTGGGTTATTTCCCTTGTTTTCATCCTTGCTGCCACAGGATACCATGGAAAATACCATGGTAGCTGCAATGAGCATAGCCAGCACTCTTTTCCATAAATGCTTCATACTAATTTCCTCCTTTATTTTCCGGGAAAACCCCGTATTTCAACAGGCCTCCTCCGACCTGTAAAAATCAATTTAGCCCTTAACCGCACCTAACATAATACCCTTTTCAAAGTAACGCTGCATGAAAGGATATACCGCTAAGATTGGAATAACGGTTACCATAGAAATGGTATACTTGATGGTTTTTGCATCCATAACCGATGCCATTGCATCTGCAGCAGCTCCGCTACCGATGTTACCATTCATAAAGTTGGCCAGGCTGGTAGTCTGGTTTAAGTAAATATACAATCTGTGCTGCAAGGTCTGTAATTCCGGTGTACCACTCATGTAAAGAATGGAATCCATAAAGGAGTTCCAGTGGCCGACCGCACCAAAGATAGCGATGGTGGCAAGAATCGGTTTACTGAGCGGCCAGATAATGTTGCGGAAAATCTTCATGTGGCTGGCGCCGTCGATGAAGGCACTTTCCTCCAACTCTGCCGGAATGGATTCTATGTAGGTTTTTACCAGAATAATATTGTACGGCTGTACGATGGCCGGAATAATATATACCAGGTAATTTTCGGTTAAGCCTAACATTAAGAAGTTTAAGTAGGTAGGTACAAGACCTGCATTAAAATACATGGTAATCACAAGGAAACGGTACCAGATTTTTCTGTGCCACATCTCCTGCTTTGTCATCAAATAGCCGGCCAGACCGGATACTAAAACCATGAGTGCCGTACCCAGTACTGTTCTGGATGCGGAAACCTCGAAAGCATCAATAATTTCATCTGCGCCAAGCAGGGACATATAGTTCTGCAGATGCAGACCCTTTGGAATAAAGTTAATTGCACCGACTCTTACCAAAGCATTATCTGAAATCGTGTTAATAAACAGATAATAAAACGGGAAGATGCAGCTTAAAGTAAATATACCGAAAAATGCATAGTTGAGGATGTTGAATATTACATCTCCAACCGTTAATTTCTGCTTTTTCTTATGAGTTTTATAATACAGCTTTTCAGCTTTTAAATCAAGTTTTTCCTGTTTTGTCTTTGCCATAGCTTCTCACCTCCACTACATAATACTCTCGCCACGGATGGCTTTGGAAACACCGTTTGCCAGGAACAACAAAGTAACACTGACAAGGGTCTTAACCATACCTACTACGGTGGACAGAGGAACTAAGCCTTTACCGATACCGATTTTGTAAACGTACAAATCAAGTACCTCAATGTTTGCAGCATTATTAGCAGTTTCAAATACTAAGTACTGATCCATACCATTGCTTAAAATATTGGCAACGGACATCAGCAATAATACACAGAAGGTTGGGATTAAGCCCGGAACCGTAATGTGCCACATCTTCTGGAAACGTCCTGCACCGTCTACCGTTGCAGCTTCATATAACTGCTGGTCGATACCGGAAATACCGGAAATGTAAATGATGGCACTCCAACCGGTACCCTTCCACATGCCCCAGGCAAGCATTTTTAACCAGGTTCCGGATTCACTTAACAAATAGTTTGTAGTATGTGCAGTACCGGTAATATCGGTTAAGAAGTTATTTACAAAACCTTCAGTAGAGAAAATTGCAAAGGCAATGGCGTATACCAATACCCAGCTGATAAAGTTTGGAATGGTGGTAAAGGTCTGTACAATGCGGCGGAACCAGCCACACTTGATTTCTGTAAGGAAAATCGCAAAAGCCATCGGAACCCAGCTGGTGGCAATACCAAGACCACTCATAATTAAAGTATTCTTTAATACGCGTACAATATCGCGTCTTGTTGCTTCATTTTGGAAAAGGAAAGTAAACCACTTAAAGCCTACAAACTTATCCATGGTAAGACTTTCTCCTGCCTTGTAATCAAAGAATGCATATCTCCAACCCCAAAGCGGCAGATAGGAGAATACAAACACAAAGGCAATAATCGGAATAAACATTAAGAACAGCTTCATCGGTGTTTTGATTTCGCACTGCTCGCCCTTTTCCGGTCTTGGCTGGAACAGAATAATCACAATGTTAGCCACAAGCAAAAGAATGGAAAGTGCTGCAAATATGTACATACCATTTGGAAAAATGTTATATACTTTTTCCGGTCTGGAAGAACCGCCAAAGCTTTCGTATGCCATGTACATAGTAACCATACCACCGGCCATAACAACAGCACCTGCCAGACCGAACCAGTTACTGATTCTCTTTAACTTCAAGTTACCAACGGACATACAGCCTGCAACGGCTCCGAGCAAAATACCGATACATACGATTGCCGCAGCCACCATCAGCATGATAAAACTGCTTTTATCTACCCAACCCTTATCCAATGGTCTCATAGCCTGGGTAGTAAGGGAATCATAAGAAATTGCTGTGGTAAACAGCGACAGATTCTTATTGATTAAGTTACATACATAACCGGGATTCGCTGCCGGAAAGAACATCATCATGAGTCCCAGAATCGTACCGAATCTCGTAACATAATAGACTTTGTCGGTCCATCCATTACCTTGTACTGTCGTTTTTTTCATAATAGCCTCCTTATTTTGTGCCCTATTCTGTTGCTTATAAGGCTTCAAAGACATTCTCTTTGTTTTATGAGGTTATTATACCTTTTTCAAG
>JAZNXI010000080.1:0-20765 GCA_045593825.1 Lachnospiraceae bacterium | reverse complement strand
ACACGCATGTTACCGGAAGCAATTTCGTCGATGAGGATAACTTCGTTGTTGTTGTAACCGAACTCGAACTTGATATCCCAAAGGTCAAGGCCGATGCTCTTTAAGTCGTCAGCAACAATCTTAGTAATCTTTAAGGTCTGTTCCTTCATGCTTGCGAACATTTCTTCAGACATAACGCCAAGAGCTGCAAGACCTTCGCTTGTTACAAGTGGGTCACCCTTTGCATCGTTCTTGAAAGTACACTCAACGTAACCGCCTTCGAGAACGGTACCATCTTCAATGTATTCACCGTATCTGCGGATGAAGCTGCCGGTAGCAACTAAACGGCAGATAACTTCAAGACCATGTCCGAAAACTGTAGCAGGAAGAACTTCCATAGTAGCATTTTCAACATCAGCACTTACGTAGTGAGTCTTGATGCCGGCCTTCTTTAATAATTCGAAGTAGTGAACGGATGTGATTAAGTTTGCCTTACCGATACCTTCGATGGTTAAACCAACGGAGTTTTCGCCCGGATCAAATACGCCGTCTTTGCCGGTGCAGTCGTGCTTAAACTTTAACATTACGTTGCCGTTCTCAAGTTCAAATACGTCCTTTGTCTTTCCTTCATACAATTTCTTCATGGTCATTTACCTCGCTTTTTGACTGTTTGGATTGAATTATGAACAAAAAATACTTGTCCATTTTATTTAACAGAAAAAGAGTACCACATTTTTTTTACAATGGCAATATTTTTTTTGTGATGTTTTTTATTAACGCTATTTATAATACTGTCGGTTTATGGTAAAATGGAGATAATTAATAAAAGAAAGCGGGGATACGTTTATGAATGAGTATTTATCTCAGGTAAATGCCGGCGGCCTATACTTGATAGTGGCACTGGTGCTTACTTTCATCACTGTTATGTGCCTGGTATTTTTGGTAAAAAGCTACCGTGCCGGACTTAAAATCGGCATGGACAAAAAGGTATTAAAGAAGACCATTTTATCCAGTGCAACCTTTACACTGCTTCCGTCCATCAGCATTTTGCTGGGTGTGGTAGCTCTTAGCGGAACCTTGGGTGTTCCTTTTTCCTGGTTGCGTCTTTCTGTTATCGGCGCCTTGCAGTACGAGCTTAACGTAGCGGAAATTGCGGCGCAGAGCATCGGCCTTACAGGTCTTCGTTTAGATGAGTTGAGCATCGAAGCTTTTGTGACCATCGCATTGGTTATGACAGCAGGTATTCTTGGCGGTTTGTTCTTTACCATTTTCTTTGCTAAGTCCTATTTAAAGAAACTTCAGAAGGCGCCAAAGAAGGAAGACAATGGTGAAAACAAGAAACCGGGCTTTGGGGCCCATGCCACAACGGCAATGTTCATCGGTCTTTGCGGAACCTTTATCGGTGCTTATGTTGGTAAGGCTATCCCAAGAGAAGGCTCCGACATTATGCCGCTTTTAGTTGCCTTGATGGCTGCTGCGGCAATGGCAGTGTTTGAGTTCTTTATCCAGAAAAAGGGTAAGACCGTTTTAGAAAATTTCAGTCTTGCAGCAAGTATGTTGATTGCCATGGCCGGTGCCGTGTTAATCGGATTACTGTAAAAGGAGGTGCGAAGTTATGGAAGAAACAAAAGTAGTTCCTATGAATGAACAGGAAAGAGAACAGTTTTTTGAAAATTTCAATAACGGACTGCACCGTTTGGGCCGATTCCTTTTGGTTGCAGGAATTATTGTTTTAATGAGTGTACCTTTTATCATTGGTATGATGTATGGTGTAACTCCGGATGGAGCTGCCTTCCTTGCAGGCTATATTAAGGTTGCGGTAGTATATATTCCGGTTTCCTTAGTGGAATTTTTAGTATACTCTCCAATGCTCGGAGCCGGCGGAAGTTATATTTCCTTTATTACCGGTAATGTAACCAACATGAAGATTCCTGTAGCCATGAATGCGCAGGAGATTGCAGGCACAAAGCCGGGTACTCCGGAAAATGAAATCATTTCCACCATCAGTACCGCAACAAGTGCTATTGTAACCACCCTGGTTATTGTGGCGGGAGTTATCCTTTTGGTGCCGTTGCAGCCGGTACTTCAGAATCCGGTACTGCTTCCTGCGTTTAATAACGTGGTTCCGGCATTGTTTGGTGCATTAGGACTTAAGTATTTCATTAAGAGTCCGCAGATTGCGGTACTTCCGGTGCTGTTTATGATATTACTCTGCACTTTCGTACCATCCATGATTAACCAGACCAGTGTGCTTATGGTTCCTTGCGGCGCTCTTGCCCTGGCCATCGGTTTCATTTTATACAAGAAGGATAAATTATAGGAGGCTCCTATGGAAATATTACTTGCGATACTGCTTCTTTTGGCAGCACTGGTTGCGATTGTTCTGCTACGGGCAATTTGCTTAAAACCAACTCCTGCAAAGGAAGCCAAAGTACCCTTAGATAACAGCGAGCGTGCGGTGGAATACGGGAAAAAGCTTTCCGCGCTGGTGCAAAAAGAAACCGTATCCAGCCGCTTTGAACCGGACCGTACCAAATTTTTAGAGTTTCACAAAATTTTAGAAGAGATGTTTCCTAACATTCACAAGACCTGTGAAAAGCATGTATTTAACGGAAGCCTGCTTTTTAAGTGGAGCGGAAAAGGAACCCATGAACCAATCCTCTTTATGAGCCATCATGATGTGGTGGAGGCAACCGGAACCTGGGAGCATGAACCATTCTCCGGTGACATTGATGAGGAAGGCCGCATTTGGGGCCGCGGCACCGTAGATACCAAGGCCAGTCTGTTCTGCCTGCTTACTGCGGCGGAGGAACTGATTGCAGAAGGATATGAACCGGAATGTGACGTATATCTTGCCAGCAGCTGTACCGAAGAGTGGAGCGGTGAAGGTGCACCGTCAACCGTAAAATATTTAAAGGAACAGGGCATTAAGCTTGGCCTTGTGTTGGATGAAGGCGGCATGATTTTAGAAGAGCCGGTAGGCGGCGTTAAGGGTACCTACGGCATGGTCGGTGTACTGGAAAAGGGCTATGGCGATGTGAAGTTTATTGCCAGAAGTAACGGCGGTCACGCCAGTGCACCAAAGAAAAATTCTCCGCTGGTGCGTCTTGGCAAGTTCATGGTAGAGGTAGAAAAACACTATCCGTTTAAACATCAGTTTAATTCCACCATTACCGAAATGTTTACCCGTATGGCACCGAATATGAACTTTGGCATGAAGGTAATTTTTGCAAATCTGTGGTTGTTTAAACCGTTGCTTACCAAGCTGCTTCCAATGATTAATTCGGCGGCAGGAGCAATGATCCGTACAACCATTGCGTTTACTACCGCAAAGGGTTCCAATGGACTTAACGTGCTTCCGCAGGAAGCTTTTGTTACTGCCAATATGCGGTTCAGCCCGCATCAGGATGATAAAGAGAGTATTGCACTTATTACAGAACTGGCAAAGAAGTACGGCTTAGAAACCGAAGTGATTTATTCCGACTCT
Source organism: Lachnospiraceae bacterium (assembly GCA_045593825.1). Lineage (GTDB taxonomy): Bacteria > Bacillota > Clostridia > Lachnospirales > Lachnospiraceae > SIG299. The sequence continues at coordinate 17,299 of JAZNXI010000080.1, read as the reverse complement.
CCTTGTCCGGTGGTGGACTATAAGGCTGCACCGTTTAAATGTGTGGAAGAGGTTGCTGCAGAGGTTTATCCGGGAGTGGGTATCTGCCCATATGTCATGACCGGCGGAACCGATGCCAAGTATTACAAAGAAGTCAGTGACCACTGCCTGCGGTTTGCGCCGTTGTACATCAATGCCCAGCAGTATGCCAGCATCCACGGCTTAAACGAAAATATTTATCAGGGTACACTGCCGATGGGTGTGGATTTTTATAAAAAGATGATTCAAAAGAGCTGATAAAACATTAGAAAGAAGAGAAAAGACTATGACTTATGATTTTACAACAGTAATGGACAGAAGAGGAAAGGATGCTCTGGCGGTGGATGTCATCCCGTTTGAGGGAGCAGAAGTTGCAGACGGCTTTGACCGCATTCCGATGTGGGTGGCCGACATGAATTTTGCCACAGTGCCGACCATTCAGGAGCACATTATTAGCCGCGTCAACCATCCGGCCTTTGGATATTTTGATCCTTCCGAGGAGTATTACAACAGCATTATCAAGTGGCAGAAGGACCGCAATTTGGTGGATGGCTTAACAGCAGAGCATATCGGTTATGAAAACGGTGTGTTAGGATGCCTTGCAGCGGCCGTACAGAGCTTCACAGCGCCGGGAGAGGCGGTACTCTTACATTCCCCTACCTACATCGGTTTTACCCACGTATTCGAGGATAACGGCCGTAAAATGGTACTCTCCGATTTGGTACAGGACGAAAACGGCGTATGGCGCATGGACTACGAGGATATGGACCGCAAAATCAAGGAACACAAGATTCATTTTGCAGTGTTCTGTTCTCCGCACAATCCAACCGGCCGTGTCTGGGAATGGGAAGAAATTGAAAAGGCAATGGAAGTATATAAGAAGAACGACTGTATCGTTATTTCCGATGAAATCTGGTCTGACCTGATTTTACAGGGCAATCACCATATTCCTACCCAGAGCGTTTCCGAGGATGCAAAGATGCGTACCATTGCCATTTACGCTCCGTCTAAGACCTTTAATCTGGCGGGCCTTATCGGTTCTTATCACATTATTTACAATCCGTATTTAAGAGACCGTGTGAGAAAGCAGTCCGGACTTAGCCATTACAACAGTATGAATGTATTATCTATGCACGCTTTAATCGGTGCTTATCGTCCGGAGGGACATGTCTGGGTGGATGAGTTGCGGGAAGTATTAACCGGCAATGTGGAATTTGCATATCAGTACATTCTGGATCATTTTCCGGGGGTTAAGCTTGCAAAGCCGCAAGGGACTTACATGCTCTATTTGGACTGTGAAGAATGGTGCAAAAACAAAGGCATCACCTTGGACGAACTGATTAAAGCCGGCATCCGTGTGGGTGTTATCTGGCAGGACGGACGTCCGTTTAACCGTCCTTGGGCAATCCGCATGAATCTGGCACTGCCAAGAAGCAGAGTAGAAGAAGCGTTCAGCAGATTAAGAGAATATGTTTTTGTATAGTACCAAAAGGTTGCTGCAAAATGCGGCAACCTTTTTTTGTGATATGAACGTTTCTGTCTTGCGTTTGTTACTTCACTGTGGTAAACTATCACCATAGCACATGTTTAACATGCAAAATAAGAAAACAAAGGAGTAAAAAGTATGCGTTTAGAAATGATTGAAGCCGGCTGGCTGTCCATTCTGCCGCCGCTGATTGCCATTGTATTGGCGTTAAAAACCAAAGAGGTATATTCCTCTCTTTTTGCCGGTGTACTTTCCGGTATGTTAATTTATTGTTTTAAGACAGGAAGTTCTATTTTAGAAGCAGTCCGTTATGTATTGGATATGGTTGCTTATAAAATCGGTGATAACGGATATATGATTTTATATCTGTCCCTGCTTGGTTCCGTGGTTATGGTTGTCACCATGGCGGGCGGTTCCAGAGCTTATGGTAAGTGGGCCAGTGGAAAGCTTAAGAGTAAGCGTAGTGCAAAAGTTGCAACGGCATTACTTGGCTGCTTAATTTTCATTGATGACTATTTTAACTGTCTGACCGTTGGTACTGTAATGCGTCCGATTACAGACAAGCATAAAATTGCAAGAGAAAAACTGGCATACATTATCGACTCCACGGCGGCACCAATCTGCATCATTGCCCCAATCTCCAGCTGGGCAGTAGCGGTGGCGTCCGAGGTGGGCGGTGAAGGCGGATTGAGCGCTTTCATGAAGACCATTCCATATAATCTGTATGCATTGTTAACACTTTTAATGGTAGCCATCATCTGTGTGACTGATTTTGATTTCGGCAAGATGAAGAAGGCAGTTGCCGAAGCGGCAGATAAGGAATACGATGAAGTAGAAGAAGAAAAGGAAATGGAAGGCGTTAAGGTTTCCGATAAGGGCCGCGTATATGACCTTTTAATCCCTATGGTAGTTCTTATTGCATGTTCCATTCTTGGTATGGCATATGTGGGCGGTTTCTTCAGCGGCGTAGATTTTACTACTGCTATCGGTGAAAACCCAACCGCAGGCTTAACACTTGGTGCTTTGGCAGCATTAGTTTGTGCATTAGTGCTTTACATTCCAAGAAAGCTGGTTACCTTCCGCGAATTCATGAGTGGTATTACTGCCGGCGTTAAGCTCATGGTTTCCGCAGTTATGATTCTTTCCCTGGCATGGTCCTTAAGTGGTGTTTGCCGTGAAATGATTGGTACCGGTGAATTTGTCAGCGGCCTGGTTAGCGGTTCCAACGTATCTTTAAGTATTTTACCTGCAATTATTTTTGCAGTGGCAGCATTCTTATCCTTCTCCATGGGTACAGCATGGGGCACCTTCGGTATTTTAATTCCGATTGTTTCCATGATCTGTGAAGGCAGTGCAGAAGGTGCAGCAATCCTGATTCCGGCTCTTGGTGCAACACTGGCAGGTTCCGTATACGGCGACCATTGTTCCCCGATTTCCGATACAACAATCCTTTCCTCTGCAGGTGCAAAGTGTGAACACATCCGCCATGTAGAGACCCAGATTCCTTACGCAACTTTAGTTGCTGCAATCTGTTTTGTTGGTTATATCATTGCAGGTTTTGTAAGAAATCCTTGGATTACACTTGGTGCTTCCATGGTGCTGTTACTGGCAGTGCTTGGCGTAATTGCTTATAAGCAGAAAAAGGTTGCTTAAACACAAACTGAAAATGTAAGAAATAAAAACCATCCACGTACAAACCGTCAGCGGGCTTGTACGTGGATATTTTTATTTATCTCTTGACGTAGTAATGAAAACTATATATAATTGTATCGAAAACTAAAAATGGGGAGAAGTTTATGAAAAAAATAATTCTTGTAGCAGAAACCGGGTCTGATATTACACCGGAAATGGCAGAAAACTTAGGAATTGAATTAGTACCAATGCATGTTTCCTTTGATACGGAAACTATGGACGATGCCTCTTTTCCTGCAGAAAAAATTGTAGAATTTTATAAAGAAACAGGAAAATTACCAAAGACCAGTGGAAGTACTCCGGAGGATTTTATCATAAAATTTGATGAGATTCATGAAAAGTATCCGGAGGCACAGATTTTATATCTGGCATATTCCGCAATTACTACATGTTCCTTCCAAAGTGCCAATATTGCTGCAGAAGATAGGGACTATATTACAGCCATTGATACCAAGCAGGTGTCCGTCGGCCAGGGAAATATTGTTTGCAAAATAGCAGAAGCATTGAACGAAAATCCGGACATGGAGCTTTCCGAAGCAGTGGATTTGGCAAACGATTTAATCAATCGTGCTAAGATGTGTTTTACTCCGGCTAACTTAGAATTTCTTCGTGCCGGCGGACGTGTAAGCAATGTGGCATATTTGGGTGCCAGCATTCTTGGTTTACACCCTTGTATTGAGTTGCTCGACGGAAAACTTACTGCCACAAAGAAGTACCGTGGAAAAATGAGTAAGGTGGCGGCACAGCTAATTACAGAGTATGCAGAAAACTATAAGTTAGACCGTAAGGAAAAACTTTGGATTATCTATACTGTGGGATTATCCGATGAAGTAAAAGAAGTAATTAAAGAAACTGCAAAATCCTGTGGCTTTGAAACTTTGGAATGGGTGCAGGCAGCCGGAGTTATTACAACCCACGGCGGCCCGGCAGCCTTCGGTATTGCAGGATTTTCCACAATATAAAATAACAAAAAACATCCACCGGGAACCTGATTATGAAGGCTCCTGCGTGGATGTTTTTTATTAGGATGTGGTGTAAAAGCGAGATCTTTTATCTCGGGATACGGAGGAGTTCCTTCTTCGAAATAGAGCGATATAGTACACCGGTCATGATCAAAACCACTCCCTCTACCACAAAGTAATATACAGTGTAATTTGCCGGTTGCAACGCCACAGCAAGAATGGCTGGCACAATGACAGCAATCATACCACCTAACATAGAAATAAGGACGGAAGCCCCTTGCTTGACTACCTGGGCCTCGTTATCCCAAGTGAAATTTGGGAACCACAGGTTGCAGGCAAGACCCAGCACAATACAAAAGATAAGCAGTACCAGTGGAAGCAGGAAATAGTGCAGGGCATCTGTAACATCAGGCTTTGCACCAATAATCAGTAGTATTACAGAAATGAAATAAAATGGTGCCGCAAGGGCCAGATTCCACAAAAGCTTTGCCAGATACACATCCTGTACCTTTACCGGAAGTACCTGAAGCTGCCAGAAGGTTTTGCCTTCCATGGAGATGGCGCAGGCTGTGGCAGTCATCATACAAAGCGGTATGGCGCCAACAAAAGGAAGTACCTTGTAAAGCAGTGGTAGAAACATGTTCATTTCCATAAATCCGGCCAGAGATTCTACGCCCATAACGGCAATGGCACCTGCCAAAAGAATGGCAAGGATATATCCGACGATGGTGTTGGTAACGTACAGGCTGGAGGAAAAATAGAGCTTCATTTCTTTCTTAAAAAGGGCAAGCAGTACATGCTCCGCTTTTAAGCTTTCCAGTTTGTAATCGTGCTTTGCATAGGTGGCATTCAGCCCCGTACAGATTTCTGTAAATTTCTTGGAAAGCGCCCATACAAATAGGGTGAAAACAAGAGTTGGGACACCAAGCAGTAATACTAAATGCAAGAAACTTCCTTGCAATGCCAGGTGATACCAAAGTGCCGGTGGGAAAATATCACCCAGGGCATTGGTAAGAGTACTTATCAGCTCCTTCAGCGCTTCCATGTCAAGGTTTTCTGTCTGTTCTCCCATGCTAAAGCCGCCAACCATAATAACAACCACCAAAGCGACGGTAAGAAATACTTCTGCCAGATTTTTTTTCTTCATGCGGGAACTGATACCTTTAATGAGTGCTCCCAAAATGGAAGATATGGTGAGAGGCAGTAATGGCGCAAACAGCACTACAAGCAGGCTGATAAGATAAAAGCGGATTCCCGGTGCGGCAAACCAAATATGCACTGCCAGTCCTGGAATCATTACGATAAGGGAAAACAGCAGGTTGGTTACATACATGGTTACAAAACGGCTGATTAAAATGGCAGATTTGGTAACCGGAAGAGATATCATAATATCATAGCTTTTCATGGAGAACAGCACGCTACCGGCCTTAAAAAAGGATAATACCAGCATCAACAGGCTTAAGAGCGTGTATAAGTACATTGGTACAATGTCGCCCATTCCAAGATAATGATATCCAAAGGCTAAACCACCTACATAACCCACTGCCATGAGAATAACCAGTACATAAGCAACAGAGAGCAGGGCAAAGTTTTGCTTCTTTTTCTTGTTTTTAGTGTATCGGATTTCGTTGATGCCAAAAAGATTTTTCAGCTGAACCCTGCTAAGAGTCAGTATCTGATTTAACATTCTTTGGTCACCTCCATGAAGACGGACTCTAAGGATTCGCCGTCGGTTAAGTCCTTGGTGTCGCCTGCTGCAATGAGCTTTCCGCCACGGATAATGGCAACCTTGTTACAAAGCTTTTCTGCCACATCAAGCACATGGGTAGAGAAGAAAATAGCAGTTCCTTCTTCACAGAGGGCATGCATGCGGTTCTTTAGATGCAGGGTAGCCATTGGATCAAGGCCTACAAAAGGCTCATCTAAAATTAAGAGCTTTGGTTTGTGAATCAGGGCACTGATGATTGCCAGTTTCTGCTTCATGCCATGGGAATAGGAGGAAATTAAATCTCCCAGGGCTGCTTCCAGTTCAAAAGCGGTTGCTTCTTCCTTAATACGTACTTCTCTGTCTGCGGTGGAAACACCGTAAATATCTGCGATAAAGTTTAAATACTGGATGCCGGTCAGATATTCGTAAAGGTCCGGATTGTCCGGAATATATGCCATAACCTGTTTGCATTCCAGCGGATTTTCTTTTACGGACATGCCGTTTACTAAAATTTCTCCGTTATCGAAGTCATGAATGCCTACTACACATTTGATGGTGGATGTTTTACCGGCACCGTTATGGCCGATGAAGGCACAGATGTCACCGGAATTTACGGTAAGGGAAAGGTTGGATACCGCTTCCTTACCGCCTTTATATATTTTGGTTAAATTCTTAATTTCTAACATAAATCGTCTCCTTAAACAAATAATATCCAAATTAACTTAGATACGATATGACAACCGGCGTGGGCAATCATAGCATAACGTAAGCCATGTTTCCGATACAGAAAGCCAAACAGTAATCCAAAAATTCCATTTAACAGAAAACAGCGGAAGATAATTAATGGTGAGTTACCAATCATAGAAAGTGTTGCAGGTAAATGTCCTGCTGCAAACAAAAGGGCTGCAACTATATTGGCAAAAATCAAAATTTTAGTAGTAGGTTTTTTAGTATTCTTTCCAAACAGTTTGTGAAGAATAAATGCAATGAGGGACATTGTAAAAAGCCGGAGCATTACTTCTTCGATAACACCACCGTAGATTATGGCTGCTAAAATATATACTACGGTTGGCTTTACAGCGTAAGAGTTCATAATTGCTTCGGAGTATTTTCCGAAAAACAACAGATCCGGTAAAATCAATGTAACACCGCCAACAATACCCACAATGATGGAAGTAATGAGTGGCTTTTTTGTAATGCTTCTTTCATCTTTCCAAAGCCCGATTTTCTTTGCGATAACAATGCCAATAGCGCCTAATATTAAGCCATATCCTGCAGATTGAACTGCTGTAATCATACCCATAAGGATGTTGATAGGAAGCACATCAAGACCGGCGGAGTTAACTTCATTGATAAGCTGCTGTCGGATTTCTGCAGGATAACTATCTAATACGTAGATCCCGGTAAAGAAACCGCCAATCAATCCTGCTGCTGTGAAAAATAAAATAGTTTTCCAATATGTTTTAATAAAGTTTTTCATAATCTCTCTCCTAAAAGATTTATTAGTGTTTATTTTTCTTCGTTCTTGTTTTTCTTCATAAACAGCAAGAAAGAATATGCCGTTGGCAGTAGTGCGGCAGCAGCAATAGAAGCAGGAACAATCCAGATGATGTCTAAAAATGCATTTATCACTAATACAACACCGCAAATCAGCCAGATAACACCTGCAAAACGATGTGTCTTATTCCAGTTTTCTGCATCATTCAGGGCCCATGGTATTTTAATACCGATGGTATAATTCTGACGGGTTTTTGGCATGTAATTACCAACGACTATAAACACAATACCTACGAACAGGTTGCCAATCATGTTTACGGAAATAGGCAAGTTTAATGCTCCGATGTACATAGCAACAGTGCCGAAAATACCGGCAGCCGGACAGATATACAGTATCAGCAGAAATACTTTATCACTTATATTTTGTTTTTTTGGGTCCGCCAAGGTGATAAAACCGGTAAGCAGGTGCATTGCCCATAAAAAAAGTGGAATGAAGAATACGGCAAATGCTTTGGATTCATAATTATCCGGTTCTCCTGCTGAGTTAAAATGCACCGGAATTTCTTCAGGAAGTCGGTTCCATAAAACAAGTCCAACAATCATTGGAATCAATACAAGTAAAGATGTAAGTAAAATTGCTTTTTTACGGTTCATTATCGCTTCCTCCTTTTAAATCAGCCAGCCAGAGCATGACTTCTTCCACCACAGATGTGTTAAGTTCATAATAAATAAAGTTTTTCTGTTTGTTTTCAAAGACTAAATCAGCTTTTTTCAAAATACTTAAATGATATGAAATAGTTGCTCCGGTCATGTCAAAATGACTGCCGATTTCCCCTGCGGACAGGGAGCCTTTTTTTAGCAATGTTAAAATGTCGCGACGAATGGGGTCGGACAATGCTTTAAAGGTTTCTGCAAAGCTCATGGCAATCCTCCAATCTATTTAGAAAATCTTCTAAATACAGAATATAATGTCTGGATATGAAATGTCAATATCTATTTAGAAAAATTTCTAAATACTAATAAAACAAAACCCCGCAAGGAAGCAGCAGCTCTTCCCGCAGGGGTTCGTTTTATTACAACTGCTCCTGCAAATGAGCAGGAAACAGTGCAGTTTCTTATCAGCCTCCTAAGTTTTGGAGGAATTCTTTTTTCTTTTTATCCTGATATTCACCGCCATAGGTGCCGGTCTTTAATTTTTCAAGGCCGGTTGCCATCAGCTCTTGCCAGCTTTCCGGCTCTTTGTTTACTAAAATAGGGTAGTAGTAAACGCCGTTGGCATCGGCAGCATCGGAATCGCCCGGTGCATCTCCAATCATAAGAACCTTGTCCGGTGCATAGCCAAACTTTAACATTTCGGCAATGCAGTGGGCTTTGCTTCCCACATCCTGAGCCAAGACAATGTCTACATGCTCAAGTAAGCCATGGGTGGTCCATTCTTCTTCCACTGCATCACGGTTGGCACTGGAAACAACTGCCACATCCGCAAAAGTATGTGCAGCAGCCAGACCTTCCTTGGCACCTTCATATGGAACTTTTAAGTCTTCCGACAAAGCCACAATTCCGGCATTTACTGCCTTACTCCAGGAAAGGGCTTTTTCAAACACCTTCTTTGCAAGCAGGTCGGTTGCTTCTTCAGCAGCCTGCTTTACGCCGTCGTTGGAGAGGGCAGGAGCGGTGTCGGCCCAGTGAACCAGAGCCTCAATTCCTTCGATAGGGGTGTATTCGTCATTAATTTCTTTTAAGCATATGGCAAGGGCTTTAAAACGGTTAATGCCGCGGGTCATCTGGTAGAGATTAACCTCATTCCAGCGGAACAAAACAGGTTCTCTCCATTCTTCCAAGCCCCATTCGGTTACCATGCAGGGACCAAAGCAGTGGAAATGCTTGCAGTCCATGGTGTCCATAGCACAGCCGTCGGAGTCTACGCAGACTAAATAATCATGCTTTTTTGTAAATGTATCAAATACGGACATATAATTGCCTCCAAAAATTACAGCTTAGTATCCCACAGACCGCAGAAGCTGTCGATTGGGTCTTCGCCCTTGAACGCTTCAGGACCGGTAAGGAGAGCATCTACTAATGCATCCATAGTGTCGTCATTACTGTCGTAAGTGTTGATGTAGGTACGGAGCATTGGAAGATGAGCCAGCATGGTAGGAGAGTTTACGCTGATGCCCACAACAGGAAGTTCAAATACATACCACGGAATTTCTCCGCCACCCTTACTGATACCGAAGGATGGACGACCGTTAGGAAGGTCGCACAGGGAAATAACAAGATCCTGCTCTGCTTTGAAATCTTCAATGGCATGCTTGCCTGCAAAGTACATATTTAAGGATGGCTTTTCGCCTGCAGCAATCTGCTTCTTGATTTTTTCAACCGGACTCTCGTAAATGAAAGCATCAAAGCCTTTGGCAATGAGGCGGTCACGGAGCTTTTCGGCAGGAGTTGCCTTTGGAGCACCGCCACCCATAGCCATGGCAGCCAAAGCCATCAGAGGGTTGTCCGGTCCCTTGATATGAACAATCATAATTCGCTTATGCTTGGAAGGATCTAACGGAAGAGCACCCTCGTCCTTATACTTAACAAGGGTCAGGGAATCTTCACTGATTGCCTTTGCTGCTTCCTTGTAAGCAGGGTCAGTTAAAGCAGCGAGAGCTTCTTCGCCCGGAACCAGTTCTTCTTTTGCTTTTTTGTGTAAGCCCATATGAGCCTTTAAGCCGAGAATTCTTGTAAGAGCTTCGGTCATTCTTTCTTCGGAAATCTTGCCGGTCTTGTACGCATCTAACATGGTTGCATAGTCTTCGTCCGGATCATTGAAGAACAGGAACATATCGCAGCCTGCGTTAATGGAAGCAGGAAGCATTTCCTTACGGGTCATACGGTCGGTCATACCTACCATGTGGGAAGCGTCGGTAACTACCATGCCGTTGAAGCCCAGCTTGTCACGAAGGAGACCGGTCATAATTTCAGGGCAGAGAGTAGCAGGCATCAGCTCGTCGTCTGTAATGCCAGGCTTTACGCCCTGCATGTAGGTCTTCATCATGATATGGCCGCCCATAATGGCATCCAGACCATTGTCGATAAGAGTCTTATAAACGAGACCAAAGGACTTCATCCATTCTTCTTCGGATAAATCGTTGATGTTGTTGGAAATATGGGCATCACGGAAATCAAGGCCGTTGCCAGGGAAGTGCTTTGCGGTACATGCAAAACCGTCGATGGTGTGAAGACCGTCCATATATGCCTTACTCATGACAGCACAGCGCTCCGGATCGTTACCGAAGGAGCGGTTGATAACCTCTTCGTTTTCCCAGTACATGTGAATATCGCTGACCGGAGCAAAGGCCATGTTGCAGCCGATGGCTGCAGCCTGTTCATTTGCCATACGGCCAAGGTCGTGTGCGTACTGTACGTTGCGGGTAGCACCAATCTTGATGCCGTTACCGATGAAGGTACCGTCGCTGCAGGCACCGTTACCGCCGGCTTCGGTGTTACATGCAATAAATACCGGAACCTTTGCATACTTTTGCAGGATGCGATTCTGGTCCTGAACCATTTTACCCGGCATGTTGTTGTAACGGCAGCCGCCAAGGTGGTACTTTTCCATGAGCTCCTTTAAGTACTCCTCGGAAACTCCGGCGGTGAGCTGGAAAAACAGCTGGCCGACCTTTTCTTCGTCAGTCATGGAAGCGATAGTGTTTTCCACCCACTTGATGTCCTCATCTGCGAGGAGATATGGTTTTGCTTTTAAATCTACCATTTTTTATAAACCCCTTTCATATTGTGTTTATTTAGCTGCAAGTTCGTTGCAGATACGTTCGTATTCTTCTTCATCCAATGTGTACTTTTTCTGATACAGGAAATAAGCAATTAACATAAGTACACATGGAAGCACGGTCATGCAGATAAGCAAGCCGGTGGTCTGTCCGGTTTGCACACCGCTCATTACAGCTTCGATGGAACTGAGCTTGGCCGCTTCTGTGATAGTGCCGTTTGCTGCGGCACTTTCTAAATCGGAAATGCGGTTGGTGATATCGGTAACACCAAACAGCATATAGCTGGCAGAGGTAATCACTACGATTAACGCAGATGACATCTTGGTAAAGAACGGACGGACGGAAGCAATGATAGCTTCGTCGCGGTGACCGGTTTTATATTCGTTGTATTCTACGGTGTTAATGATGGAAATCATCATAACCAGGTAGTAGCAGTACTGACCGAAGTTAGACAGCATGTAGCCGATAACCAGTACCCAGAAAGCAAGTCCCGCCGGTACAAACCGGGACGCAATCATAAGTATATAACCGATAACAGAAATAACAGCCATAATGGTCATCAACGGTTTTCTCTTGATTTTCTTAGAAATGGTTGGGTAGAAAATCATAAGAAATGCAGTTGCAGACATACCTACGGTGGTGAAGATGGAGTATAAACCGCCATCATAGCCAAAGGTAAAGTAGATGTAAGTGGAACCAAGACCGCCTACTACAAGACCGTTACCAATCTGCTGAATCAGGAAAATAATTGCAATCCAACGAAGCTGGTCGTTTTCTTTAACGGTTTGGATTATTTTCTTTAAACCGGCACCATCTCCTTTTTCTTTTGGCTTTGGTGCCTCGCGGTGTTCTTTCACACCAAAGATGGTAAAGCATAAAAACAGCGGTGCCAGAATGTTAATAACCAGGGCAATCACGGCGTAAGCTTTATTGGCGCTTCCGCCGATGGTCATACTTCCTGTAGTGAACATTGGAATTAAGATGGAGGCAAGAGTACCACCGATGCCTGCACATAATGTTGCCTTAGAAGTAAATTGGTCACGGGCAGCTGCATCAGAGCCGAGGGCAGGAATCAATCCCCAGTAGGAAATATCATGCATGGTGTATGCAATACTGAAGGTAAAATAAAACACACCAAACAGAATAATAAAATCCCAGCCTTTTAAGTTGGTGGAAAATACCATGGTAACCACCACGGAGGTAAGTAAAATACCGATAATCAGCCATGGTTTGAACTTGCCCCACTTGGAACGTGTGCTTTCAATAATATTGCCCATAATCGGGTCGTTTAATGCGTCAAAAACGCGTGCAATTACCATGATAGCAGTAACTGCGGCTAATTGTGCGGCTGTTAATCCTTTGGTAAACATAATGTAGGTTAACAAAAAGTTGGTAACGAGACAGTAAACCATGTCACGTCCGATGGTGCCTAAAGGAAACATCAACAGATTCCTTTTGCGCTGTTTCAACTCTTCCATAGACAAATGTGCTCCTTTTGTATGTAATTATAGGTCCATTGTATCATAATTTTGCGAATATATCAATTTCTGAATAGAATATGTCATTGAATTTTTATGATTTCATGCGATACTAAAATTAGGAGAGTATATGCAAAGGAGGAAGTTTGTATGAGTTTGAAACAGGCATATGAACCATATTTTAAAATTGGAACTTCGGTTTCATGGAGAAATTTGATGTCCGAGCAGGCAAAAGAAGAATTAAAAAAGCATTACAACAGTATCACGGCGGAAAACGGTATGAAGCCGATGTTTTATCTGGACAAAGATGAAAATCAGGCACATCCTGAAAAATATAATCTGGAGCCTGCATTAAAATTTGATGTTCCGAGAAAAATTTTGGACTTTGCTAAAGAAAACGGTATGGCGCTTCGCGGTCATGTCTTAGTATGGCACGGTCAGACTCCGTTCTGGTTTTTTAAAGAGAATTATGAAGATGATATGGACGCTCCTTTGGCAGACAGAGAAACTATGCTTGCCAGAATGGAGAATATGATTAAAGGAGTGCTTACCTTTGTGCAGACGGAGTATCCGGGCCTGATTTATGCCTGGGACGTGGTAAATGAGGCAGCAGAAGAAAACGAAGAGGATGGCTGGAGAAAGCGTTCCTTCTGGCATAAAATTATTGGCGAAGATTTCGTGCAGTATGCCTTCCGGTTTGCAAGAAAGTACGCAGCAGAAGGTGTAAAACTCTTTTACAACGATTACAACGCATTTATGCCGTTTAAGTGCGAGAAAATTTGTGAAAACATCTTAAAGCCTTTAATCGCAGAAGGTTTAGTTGATGGTATGGGCATGCAGTCCCACCTGATTTTAAAAGAGCATGATCTGGTGGATTATGAAAAGGCACTGCATATTTATGGTAGCCTTGGCTTGGAGGTTCAGGCAACCGAGCTGGATATTCATGCCACTGATCCATCCGAAGAAGGCATGCAGATGCTGGCAGAACGCTATGGCAAGTTATTCCGCATTCTTTTAAAGGCAAAAAAGAAAGGCCTTGCAAACGTAACAAGCGTTACCTTCTGGGGCATGAAGGATGACGAAAGCTGGCTGACGGGCTTCCGCAAGGAGAAGAGTTATCCTATGCTGTTTGATGACAATTATGGAGAAAAGGCAGCTTATTATGCGGTTATGAAGGCTGTAGAGGAAGTGTAAATAAATACATAGCTGCTCTGAGTGTTGTTGACACTTACATGGCTGTGTGATATACTTATAAGAAATTATGAAATAAGAGGACACTTTATCAGAGTATCAGAAATTGTTTAAGGAAAAGGATAATTGTATAGTTGGCGGGCGAATGCCAGCCTTATTAAAGTATGCCTTAATGATGCTTGATATTGTGTTTTGCTAGAGACTTCTTTGTAGGAGTTTTGTATTATGAAGTGTTTTAGGCATGACGAAGGTCATGCCTTTTTTGACGGGCATTATTAGGGGAGTATGGAGGAAAAGGAATGAATGTAGAAAAAGTTTTGGAATTTGACAAAGTAAAAGAGCTATGGAAAGAACTGGCAGTCACAGAGGAGGCAAAACAAAAAATAGCAGATACCGGTATTATTTTGGCTGAGTCAGATCTAAAAAAAGCACTGAAAGATACTTCCGATGCCCGGGAATTAGTTGAAAAAATAGGAATGCCGCCGCTTCAGAATGTAACAGAGATTAAAGAGGTTTTGGAGAGTGCAAAAAAAGGGCAGTGTCTGACTCCTTATCAGTTGGAACGGGTAGGAATGATTCTTAGTGCAGTCAGACGTTTGAAGGATTATTTAGAACGTGGAAAGTCACTGGAGAATCCGCTGGCGTATTATGAAGAAAATCTGGATTGTGTAGAAGGCCTTCGGGAGGAGATTGCCAGACAAATCAGAAATGAACAGGTGGACGACTATGCATCAAAGGACCTGGCGCAGCTTCGTATGCAGATTACGAAAAAAACAGAGGAAATGAAGCAGAAGGCTGACCAGTTGATGCGTTCCAATAAAGAGGCAATGGCGGACAGCTTCAGCACGTATCGTAATGGCAGGTTATGCCTCCCGGTGAAAAAAGAGTATAAGCATAAAATTCCGGGAAACGTAATTGACAAATCTGCAACAGGCAGTACATTCTTTGTGGAACCGGTAAGCGTGGCTAATATTTATGATGAAATGGCATTGCTTCGAATTGGTGAAGAAAACGAAGTGTATCGTATTCTTTATACTTTAACAGCTATGGTTGCCGATGCAGAGGATGTTATGGCAGAAAATATCCGTATGATGGAAAAGCTGGACTATATTTTTTCCAAGGGAAAGCTTTCTGTGGATATGTACGCCTGTGCGCCTGAAATCACCCTAGAGAGGAGCATTTTGCTAAGTAATGCAAGACACCCGCTGATGGATAGAAACATTAGTGTTCCTTTGCAGTTTGAAATGGGTGGAGATGTCCGGGGCATAGTTATTACCGGACCGAATACCGGCGGAAAAACCGTCGCCATCAAGACTGTAATGCTTAACAGCATGATGGCGCAATGCGGTCTTCATGTAACCTGTGAGTCGGCAAAAATCTGTATGAACAGTAATTATCTTTGTGATATTGGAGATGGACAGAATATTTCTGAGAATCTGTCTACCTTTTCTGCGCACATTAAGAATGTATTGGAGGTTCTGGGCGAGGTTAACAACGACAGTCTGGTAATTATGGACGAACTTGGTTCCGGAACGGATCCGGCAGAGGGCATGGGAATTGCAATATCCATTTTAGAGGAGCTAAAAAACAGTGGATGTAATTTTATTGTTACGACTCATTATCCGGAAGTAAAAGAGTATGCCAAAAAGGCAGAAGGAATTGTAAATGCCAGAATGACCTTTGATAAGGACAGTTTACTTCCGACCTATCAGATGATTATTGGCGAGGCGGGAGAGAGCTGCGCATTTTATATCGCAGACAGACTTGGTATGCCGGAGAAAATGCTGAAGGTGGCAATTGAAGCGGCTTATGGGAAAAAGGCGGCGGATGCTTTTGTGTCACGGAACCGGAATGAGATTGAGAAAAAGAAAACCGGCACCATCAAGAAGCAAAAGAAGACTAAAAAGAATGTGGTATTGGAACAGGAATACAATATCGGTGACAGTGTTATGATTTATCCGGACAAAAAGATTGGTATTGTCTGTGAGAAAGTCAACGAGAAAGGTGTTTTGCGGGTACAAGTAAAAGGAAAGAAAATTTGGATTAACCGGAAACGTGTGAAGCTTCACGTGGCAGCCAGTGAGCTTTATCCGGAAGACTATGATTTTTCAATTATTTTTGAAACGGTTGAAAGCCGGAAAATCAAGCATGATATGGGCAGAAAATATACAGAGGCAACTATCACTTATGAAGAAGAATAAAGGAGAGAAAAACTTGAAAAACATTGAAAAGTACAAGAAATATTTTACCAAGGAATATATGATGGGACCGAATGCCCTTCGTTTATTGGATGAGATTATTAACGACAATCCGCAGGCAGTGGGTAAAGGAAACGTACTGGATTTAGGCTGCGGCGCAGCACTTTCTTCGCTGCTGCTTGCAAATGAGACTACGGCGGATAAGATATGGGCCCTTGACTTGTGGGTATCAGCAACAGACAATTGGAAGAGAATCAAGGAGAATGGGTTAGAGGACAAGATTATTCCGATTCACGGAGACGCGTTGGATATGCCATTTGCACATGAATATTTCGATGCAGTGGTGAGCGTGGATACCTACCACTATTTCGGCTGTGAAGATTATATTTTTGCAGAAAAGATTCTGCCGTTTATGAAAAAGGGCGGATATACTTTGATTGCTGTTCCGGGAATCAAGGAAGAACCGGAAGGCGAGATGAGGGCGTTGATGGAGGAATGGGCCGGCGATGAAACCTATATGTTTAAGACCAAGGAATGGTGGGCTAAGCATATAGCGCAGGGCTGCGAAGAGCAGGTAGAAGTTAAAGTCTATGAATCAGCACAGTTTGATTTGGTTTGGCAGGAATGGTTTGACAGTGGTCATGAGTATGGTATCAAAGATGAAGAGTTTTTAAGCAGGGGCTTGAAGGATATTTTGAATTTTGTGATGATAGTGGTGAAGAAGAAGTAGGGGTGAATGATATGCTACGAGCCACGCTAGTCTTGCGGAATCCATGATTTCGCAAGCACGCGGGCTGTCGCCCGCTCCTCGTCCATAAAAAAGAACCGATAGAAGTGCAAGCACTCCCTCGGTTCTTTTATTATGTCCTTTTAGCGTGGCTCGTAGCCCATGACAATCAGAAAATTGTCAGCAATTTTCTGTTGTATTCGCGATTATTCCCACTCGATGGTAGCAGGTCCCTTAGGGCTGAGGTCGTATAATACACGACATACACCAGGAACTTCTGCTAAGATACGGATGGTAATCTTCTTTAAAATTTCGTAATCAATTTCAGGAACAGTAGCGGTCATTGCGTCTACGGTGTTGACAGCGCGGATAATAACCGGCCAGTCCCAAACACGCTTGCCGTTTCTAACACCGGTGGAACGGAAATCCGGAACAACGGTGAAGAACTGCCATACCTTATCGGTAAGACCTGCTTTGTCGAACTCTTCACGAAGGATAGCGTCGGACTCACGGAGTGCAGCCAGACGGTCTCTTGTGATGGCACCGGTACAGCGAACACCAAG
>JAZNXI010000079.1:0-25457 GCA_045593825.1 Lachnospiraceae bacterium | reverse complement strand
CCGTTAAAAGAGAATACCATATATGGATCCTCAAAGCCGGTAGGAACATCTACTCTATAACCTACATTGATATCCTGTGTGAGATTCAAAAAGACTTTTTGAATTCTGAACTCCTTATCACCGCTTCCAAGCACCAACGTCACATCCTGCACCACATCTACTTCGCCTACAACAACAGTTGTTTCAGAATCCATATGGTATGCCTTGTCCACCTTCAAGGTATATGTACCCGGCATAACACCATCAATACTGTAAGCAGCAGAATTGCCCACTAGCAATCTCACATAACTGATGTTTTCATTCTCGGTATTCGTCAAGGTTACCTCAACAAGAGCACCTTCGCTACCGGAGCTGGTTATAGTACCGCTTACAGTTACACCTTCCGGTCCTTCGATTTCAGGGAAGCGGATAATAATTTTATAGCGTTCATTATCATATCCGTATACCGCCTGCATCTCTACGCTTTCATACCCGGTAAGCCCTTCAATATTCACCGTCATGTCGGAAATGTCATCAAACAAATAACCATCTGCTACCATTACAGTAGTCTCTATCTGATAGATATGTCCTACCTCAAAGTTTTCAATTTCCGGAAATACAGTACTTCCGTCTGTAACGTCATAAAAAGATGGCGGATAAAATATATATGCCTCCCTATCAACCTCCTCAATCGACGGCACCTGCATTCCGGCTTCCGGCACCACATCATTTACTATGGTTAAGGTTACCTCATCGATTGGAGTTGCATAACATGCTTCCAACAGTGCATCGTCCATATTTACATAATAGGTAGTCTCCGGATTCGCATACTCACCCACCGGAATGCCATTATATCCATCAATAACCTTCCACCTCCAGAACACCTTACCGGTTTCCGGTGGATCCGCTACAATGTATACATATTTTCCATCCTTAGCATTGGAAATCTGCTGGGTATGCTCTGCATCCGCATATGCTTTTCCGTTAATCACCTGTATGTTGTACAAGTTCTCATACTTTGGCGAAATAATGACATATCCGGCTCCGGAAAGTGTAATGGACTCACCTGAGGAAAAGCTTCTAGATTCACCATTCATTGTTACAGTCCACTTTTCAAGTGTATATCCGTTTGGTACAACCAGTCCATTTTGTTTGTATTCCTCTTGTGTCTTTAATGTATATGTTGTTCCTGCCAACTGTGAACCGAGGTCTGTTAACACACCGGTACGTGTCTCCAATTTAAGCTGCAGCACACCTGTTGGACCATATGTATTCTTATTAACATATATCGATATGTCACCAACAACATTAGGAACCGTATAGGTATTAGTCGCACTATCCCAGGTTACCTCACCTGCATTGTTGGAAGGATCAATGCTTACCTCCAGCGAACCATTTGTATTTATTTCATAATTTTTATCCGCAGTAATTTTAAAGGAGAAATCATCTCCATCAAATACGCGGTATTCTCCGTTTACCGGCTCAATATAACAATTCTCACAGGCATCGGTAACATCATAGAACACCTGCAGCTCAACGTTATATTCATTCTCAAAGGAATAGTCCGTGGTATTCCATGGTGTAAGGTA
Organism: Lachnospiraceae bacterium; assembly: GCA_045593825.1. Taxonomy (GTDB): domain Bacteria; phylum Bacillota; class Clostridia; order Lachnospirales; family Lachnospiraceae; genus SIG299. Next base: position 23,889 of record JAZNXI010000079.1, on the reverse strand, counting down.
CATTACACCAAGCGAAACATTCACGCCGCCGTTATGTTTGTACTTGCTATAGTCCACCGTAACCTCGGTCTTGCCTGTTTTTGAAGTTGGTGTTACGCCTGAATTCCATCCCTGTATGCTATAATACGGAACGCACTGGATACCGCCCATGGTAAACCAGGATGGTTCCTTATACTCTATGGTATAGGTTTCTGTCTGGGTACTTTCTCTGATTAAAGATGCCGGATAGCTTCCTGCCACCGGAGAGGTCTTCATCTGTACCGCTTCCTTGCCTAATACTACACAGGACTGCAGGTCATGCAAATCCTTCAAAGTCATGCCTTCTAACGTGTAAAACTTGTCTCCGTCTGTATCGACACCTATGACATAGGAGTTCTCGGAAATGACGACAGTTGCCGGGAGATCATTATAACGTTCGTTACCGTCCGAATAGGTAAAGGTATGGCCGGTATAACCCATCTGGCCGATAAAATATCCGCCGTTAATCGTCGGAAAATTCATATAAACTGTGCTATCCAAATCAGCTAAAGAATCGTCAAAATGATGCACCGCATAACCATTAGACTCAAAAATACCACCGTTAATCACAACGGAATCCCGGTCATCATCTGCAATTACAGATTCTATCGGAACAGTACTATTAAACACACCTGTGACAGAAGTTCCAAATGCTGCTAACTCTCTGGCACAGGTATCTCCAACAGAAAATTTAGCACCTTCTCCGTGCGCATAGAAATGTCCGTCATTGATTTCTACCCTGACATCTTCCGCTATAACACAGCCACGATATCTTACCTCTCTACTCAGTGTACCATTACTTACTTTTTCCGATCTTGCCTCTAATTCATACTTGCCTCCGTCAAAGTACACATAGTGATCTGCATTAGAGGTGTTATAGGCTGACGAATTTACAATATAATAATACTTTTCGCCCGACACAAGATGCAATGCCGACAGGTCACAGGTTTCAAGGGCACGACTGGAATACATTTCAATACCGCCGCCGCCTACCGAATCAATAAACCGGAGTGCACTTCCTTCGTCATAGGAGTTTGGATGTAATTCAATCCGTATAAAATCCTTAAATTGATATTCATAATTACTGGTGGATATAGCATCCCTACAGGAAAGGGTGTGTCCGTTAAAATCAAATGTTACATAGGCGCGGTAAATCGCAAACGTCTTTGCCACAGTAGCTGTATATGTAAGGCTCGCTACATTTGTAGAAAGGTCTTCCATTAACCGGATGGTGAAATATTCCATTTCTCTCTGGGATGTGGTATACAAACCTTCCGGCTTATTCCACTGAAATGCTGCCTCTAATTCCTCCCAGGTAGAAACCTCGATTATGTTTTCCTCCAAGGTGTTTCCTACCGAAATGGTAATCTGTTTGGAGCCGCCATTAGAATCTAACACCTCCACCACTAACGGTTCATTCGTTCCTATTTCGGTAGGTTTTCCGCTGATAGTACCTTCATTAGAAACCTCCAACCAGTCCGGTCCCGATGCTTTTCTGTACGAATACGGCCGTGTTCCTCCCTCTACGGAAGGGGCAACAGAATACGACTCTATCACACTATTCACTCTTTGTCCGGAGATGTCATACTTCTCTAACTTATGAAATGTAAGTTCTGCCGGCTCCTCTATGAAAAAACGTTCCAAATCCTCTGACGGAATCACTACAATATAGGCATTTGCATCCCCGTAGTCATACGCAACCCATGTTTCCCATAGTTCACCGTCTACATAAACTTTTGTTTCGTCATCTACCAGATTTGCATCATTGTCATTTACCCGGATATGAATCATCATTCTCCACTGTCCGGAAATAAATTTCTCATAATCTGATACCCAATTTCCGTCATCGCACCGTTGCCATTTATCAAAATAGGGAGAAATTGTCACCGGTTCACTCGTTGTCTGGGACATTTGAAGAATCGGCTCAAGTGTCGTGTTATCATTTCCGTAATCGAATACACTATCAATGTTTGTAGATATGTCCACCCTGTCAATGTGGGTACGGGTGTCTTCGGATTCTTCTGCGTGAGCAGTTGTATTATCTATTAGTAATGCTACTATCAATATAAGTAACAATGAAAATAATAATTTTATTTTTTTTACTAACATTTGTAACTCTCCTTATCAAAATCATATGATAGTAATACACCCCCTCAAAAAGAGGGGGTGCTAAACTCACTTAGACACCTACATCTGGTAGAGTTGTTCCACTAGCGGTCAATACGTCTTCAACAGAAAATTTAATAACTTCCATTTCCGGTATTTCACATGTCTTTTTCATTTCTCATTCTCCTTTCTAAATTATTAATATTTTATTTACATCAGCCTCCATATGCTTTAGCGGACTTTCCGTAATAAAAGACTGATTTCAATAATTCCTTCATTGAGTCCGGAACTCCTGCATTGTTTGTTTGCGTTTGAATGTATGTATTTACTGAATAAATTAAAGTACGTCCGATTTGTTCTCCATTTTGTTTGATTACTGCTGTAATTGGTTCGTCAAACTCCCTTGCCATTACTTTGTTAAAAAAGAGATAATATAAATCTGTTTCACCTTCTATTGCCACCAGATTTTCTGCCGTAAATACTGTTGTTTTTCCTTCGATTGTCAATTCAAATGTCAGGTTTTCCGGATTTGGAGTCTTTATTTTATATCTTACGGATACATTGTTTGTTAAATAAAGTCCTACTCCCGTCCAGTCCGTTTCACTTCCTTTATCTCCAAGAGTACTTAATTTGTTATATTCCTGTCCTATTTCTTCAAAAGTACTTGATGAAAGAGAGAGTCCCTCCGTTACCAATTGATCTGTTTTATGGTTTCGGTATAGCTGCGTTTTCTCACCATAAACTAACAAATCACTAACTAACGTTCTTAGAGATTCTGCGATATCCATATCTAACACAGCTTTACAATATCGCAATACACTATAATTACTTAATGTATAGCTTACCTGTGTTCCACCTGCAGTTGCATATATTGTCGCATCAATGATATCACCCATGCATTGCGAGTTCACACCGGCAAACATGAAACAATATCTTCCATTTGCATCTATCGTATATGTCGACACTCTGTACTCATTTCCGTTAAAAGAGAATACCATATATGGATCCTCAAAGCCGGTAGGAACATCTACTCTATAACCTACATTGATATCCTGTGTGAGATTCAAAAAGACTTTTTGAATTCTGAACTCCTTATCCCCGCTTCCCAGCTTCAACTCCACCGTCTCAACCTGCACATCCTCCGACGCCACGATAACCTCTGTCTCAGCAGTGATATGATTCGCCTTGCTCACCCGCAATGTATACGTGCCTGCTGCCACGCCATCAAAGGTATAGTTAGGGCTGTTACCTACTTTCGTCATCTCGTATTTCGGCACGCCGCCCTGAAGCAACTGAATAGTGGTTTCATCATTACTGTCGCCGGAGCTGGTAACATAGCCCCAAACCTTAACGCCACCAACTTCTACCACTTCAACAGAAAAATCCTTACTGGTTGTAAGATAGTTAGTTCCTTCTTGAACGGTTGCCCGAACCGTCACGGTGCCGGGTTCATTTCCGGAGGTAAAGGTTGCGCCGTTAATTTGACAGCCATGTCTCTCCTCTTCAGGCGTTACAAATTCAAAGCTTAGGGCATAGCCGAATTCCATGGTAACACGGGTCGTCAGGTCAATCTGCTTAAGACCGATTCCCACGATTGCATTGGTAACTTCCATCGGATGATCCACCTTATTTACCGTTAAGGTGCCGTATTCAAATCCGCTGGCAGCCTTATAGTTCTTGCCGTCGTGTACGCCAAAGGTAATCTCATAATTTCCGGCATTTATGATATTAGCTCCTGTCAGATACACTTCTCCCATGCCGATCTTTGTGGTGGTAGGAGCTGCTACCGTTATATACTCTCCGGTATAATCCTCGGCTGTAAGCACCGGTATATTAAAGTCGGAACGCTGTGGAGTTGCCTTTGCAATGGTATAAGATTTACTCGTCGTTCCGGTAAAATTACCTTTACCTTCAAGGGTTAACGTATATGTTCCGGCATCGGTCTGTACATTATCCAAAATGTCATAATCCGCCGTTGTATAGGTATAATCTCCGGTTTGAACCTTGTCAATGGTCTGGGTCAGAGGTTCGCCGGTATAGGTCAGTGCAGGACCCAGAGTTATAGTGCCACCAATATTCTTTGGATTAATCTTGAAGTCAGTGCTGCCGGTATAGATGGTATCCTTTGATTCATAGGTCACAGTCACCGTATAAGTGCCGGCCTGGGTTGGTTTTGTCTCGCTACTTGCGTAAGAGGAACCATTCCATAATGTACCCGCATATACCATAGACTGGCTGACCAGGGTGCCTGCCTCACCATCAAAATCCGGGGAAAGATTCAGTATCTCTTCACCATAATTGTACTCTACATCGTCCTGGGTTACCGTAAGCGGAGCTGTATTTTTGTCCGTTACCGTAACGGTGAACCACACTTGGGTTTCCCGGTAGTTGCTGTCTGCATCAAGGGTTACCCGAACTCGTACCATACCGGTTTCTGTTCCGGAAGTAAAGTAGGAGCCTTCGATACTGCAGCCACGTGCTTCCCCTTCAATGTGATAAGTTTTTGCAGGACTTCCCTCTGTCTGGACATAGCCATCTAAGTAAATTTTATTCCCCCCAACAATTACCTCTGCGTCAGTTACGGTTGTCGGACGGTCTATCTGATTTATTGTTAAAGGACCGTATTCAAGCTCTGTAGCAGCGATATAGTTATCACCGTCGTGTACATTAAAATAAATTATATAGGCTCCGACATTTGTTGGTATAGAAGAAAAATACACATCACCCATACCAATCTTTTCTGTGGTAGGCAAAGGAAGTTCTACCGCTACTCCGGTATAATCCACCTCTCTATCATAAACAGGAATCTCAAAATCTCCCAATGTCGGCGTTGCCTTTGCAATCTCGTAACTCACTGTCTTTGTTCCGGTAAAATTGCCTTTACCGTTAATGTCCAAACTATAATATCCGGCATTGGTCTGTTTATTACCCGTAATGGTGTACTCCGCCGCACTAAAGTTATAGTCTGCAGTTTTATCACGTACCTCTGTAACCGTCTGGGTCTGCTCTGTGCCATTGTAGGTCAGTTCATCGCCCAAGGTTACCGTTATCAAAGAAGAAATGTCCTTCGGCCGAATTTCGAAGTCATCGCTTCCGGTGTAAATGGTGTCCTTCGTTTCGTAGGTTACATGCACCGTATAATTACCGGCCTGGGTTGGCGGGGTGGTGCTTCTTGCGTAGGTTGCACCGCTTCGTGTGGTACCGGAATATTCGATGATATCCTCTTTGACCCTTGAACCCGAACCGGAATGATATACTTGTGCAAGTTCAGTAGCGTCATTATATTGATAATCTACATCATTGAGAGTTACCCAATCAAGCTCCGCCTCGTTCTTTTTCGTTATATTTACGGTGATGGTTCTCACTGCTTCGTTATATTGGTCACTTGCAGGAAAGGTCGCTTTAACGGTTACCGTGCCTGCGGTATCTCCGGAGGTCAAGGTGCCGGTATCTATTATACAGCCCAAAGCGTCCCCGTCAAAGGAATAGCTTGGCGTAGTGCTGGCCTGATTATTGCTGCAGGTCAAATTAACCTGATTTCCTCCACGGATTACCGTTAACGGTGTTGTTACTTCTACCGGGTTTTCTGCTTTTACTACGGTAAATTTAGCTGTCACACGATCAAATGTATAGTTGCTGCCACTATTAATAGGATCAACGTAAGCTATACCGCTATTTTCACCAACGGTAGACGTATGAATCTCTACCGTATAATCTACATTTAATTTAAGTACAACATCCCCATGTTTTACCGTAACCGCAGACGGGTCAACGGTGGATTTATATGCATATGGACCACCGGTTACCGTTACGTCAGGGGTGATTTTCAACGGGTTCACGGTAAATGTCTTTGTAACACTTCCTGTATAATAGGAGTCATCCTTGGCTGTTACCGTCAAGGTATAGGTGCCTGCGTTAGTTGCCGTATTACCGGAAATTGTTACTTCATCCAGCAGTTCCACGCTTCCCAGCTTCACAGAGGTAACCGTCATAGTCTGCTCGGTACCGTCATAAGTAAGAGAGCTACTTGCCAGTGTAATAGTTGCACCGGAAATGTCTCTCTTGCCCGGCTCTGCATCAACCTCACTGGTGGTACCCGCCTTCAGGTACTTATACTTCGCCAGGGTAGAAATGACATGACCTCCGTACTGCAGCGGACTTGGACTTGGGCTTGTTCCTGCTATGTCTGCGCTTACCACAATGACTTCGGAGCTAATCTCCTCGTCGCTATCACATCCAACAGCACTGGTGTTGCCCTTTGCTGTAAGAAGAGTTCCGCCCATCAGGAAATTATTTGTGGTATAAAGGCCATAGCTTGCCGTTGTGCCTGTGCCGCCGGTTGCGGTTAATCTTCCGTCTAACAGTGATAAGGTGCTGCCGGCATATTTAATTCCCATACTGTTGGCTCCGCTGCCGCCGTTACCGGTTACCTGAGCCTCAGACTCCGCACCCATAGTGATAGAACTTCCGAAGGAAACGCCAATGCTGTCATCGTTAGATGTTCCGCCCTGTCCCACAATCTGTGCGTTATTACTGAGGATGGCATTTTTAATATAGACACCCACGCTTGTGCCGGATGCCTGACCTGCAGTACCGGTTACCGTGCCGCCGGAAAGGGTCAGTGTTCCGTCTATATTGACACCATAGGACATAACACCTGAGGTCTCACTGTAAACATATCCACCGGTACCTGTAATTGAGCCGCCGGAAACATTGGCGTTTCCTGTCAGATAAACACCATAACTATGAAGCGTGGTATGTTCTCCTCCCTCTCCGGTAAGGCTTCCGCCGGTCATAGTAAGTGTCTCTATCTTAATTCCGGTGGATACCACATTCATGGTATCTTCCAAGGTGCTGGTCGAAGTACCGGTTATATCGCCTCCGGTAAGGTTCAAATCATATGCATAAAACGCCGTGCCCTTTGCACTGGCAGAAAATGTTCCGCCGGAAATATCTGCGTCCGTGAAAGATACACCATATTGATTGTCTTTTCGTGACGGAGCAGACACTTTCACCGTTCCGCCGGTCTGTACATATTTGTTATTATTGTTTCTCGCATAAAAACCATAGGTTGCATCTGCACCCTCTGTCGCTACGGTGATATCTACTTTGGCAGAATCTGCAACAGTTACAGTTATTGTTGAATCTTTTAAATCTAAACCATAAAGATAATCGTCCGTGGTTACATTATTGGTTTTTATGGTAACATCTGCTGTGCCGGAAAAAGCACAGTCACCTGTAGCATAAATACCATAGCACAGACCATTTTCGGTGTTTCCGCCGGTGGCAATTACGGTACCGCCGCTTACATCAAGGCTGCCGTAGATACCATAGCTTTCTTTAACTCTATGAACTGCTTCTTCTAACAAATCTGCACCAGTAGCGGTTAAAGAACCAGAGTCCATGGTAATGTCACCATAACAACCATAACTATGTGCATCGTTTCCACTGGTTCCGGAAGTTGCAGCTCCACAAGTTCCGCCGATGGCAGTAACCTCTGCTTCGGAAATTGAAATTGTTGTTGCATTGATACCGTAGGTTTTAGCCCATGGTGTAGCCTTATCAACTCCTTCATAGGATGCCTTACCTCCGGTAGCGGTTATTTTGCCGCCGGTAAAGGTTGCAGCATCGGTACAATTAATGCCGTAACTGCAAGGCAACAAATATCCTTCCGCAGTACCGCCGGTGGCATTTACGGTGCCGCCGGAAACCTTAAGTGTGGTACAGGAAATACCAGCGGAGGTACTTGCACCGTCTCCGGTGGTATTGCCGCCGGTTGCGTTAATAACACAGTTAGAGGTTATATCATATTGACCGGTAGAATTCACATCCGTTGATGTATAAAGGTCAATGGTTGCATCCTGTACCTTAAATTGGTTAGCACGGATGCCATCACTGTATTTTGTTGCTGTGCCTGCGGTAACTGTCAGAGTGTCTTCTGTTTCGTTACCTGTGGTTCCGATATGCAGAGTGCCGTTTGGCACATAAATTCCCCTGCTTACAGTCTCCCCTGCAGTTAAAGTAATTGTGTTTTGGGATACTGCACGGTTGTCTTCATTAGGACCGCAGAAGATATACAGGGTGTCACTTCCTCCGTAATAAATACCGGCATAATTGCCCTCTGTATTCTCAGATCCGGCTCCTGTGTACACGTAATTATCTAAAACCAGAACCGGACTTCCGTCCTGTGCTATATATAAGGTGGCGGTGCCGCTATTACCGGTTGCAGATTCTCCGGCATTTTGTAACTCCTGTCCGCCCACATAAACCGGGTTTTCTAACGGAGCCACTTCCTCTTTTGTATCTACAACAGTTCCACATGCGGTACATGTCTTGTTGCTGACTTGTATTGCTCCGCTTGAAGCTTCTTCGTCTATAATCCAGTCCTCGCCCAGGGTATGGGAAGCGGAAAGTTTAGCCGTGTTGGTAATAGGTAACTCACTTGGTTCTCCATTCACATCCACTATAAGAGTAAGGCTTACCGTTGCACCATTTAATATGCAGTTTTTATCAACATCATTAATTGTAAGTGTATTTGTATTAATTCCAGTAAACAGTTCCTCGTCCGAAGAAAAATCTGTTAACCCATTCTTCACCGTCCATTTATATCCTCTGATATCCAAATCGGCTATTGGGTTACTCACAGAAAATGTAATAATTTTCCCTTTTTCAATGGTTTCATCTTTGATAGATACCGTGTCAAAAACCGCGTCCGCAGATATACTGTTATTTCCTGCCTCCGCCTGCTGTATATTTGCCGGCATCACTCCCACCAGCAAAAGCACAACCAAACCAATTGCTGCCATCCATTTTTTCATTCCTTTTACCTCCTCTTTTTTCTCCTCTACAATTTGCTCTGCAGCCGCTTGGCGCAGCTGCTGCATACTTCCATTTCTCCCATTACAACTATACAGTTGTTGCATACCGGTGCCTCGCACAGGCGACAGATTTTAAATGCGGTTGCTGCCTCCAGATAGGCTGCCTCCTTTGCGCGGTTATGTTCGTTTTGATACATCCGCTTTGCCGCTGTGGATACCTCCGGTTTTACTATGCTGCTTTTCCACACCGTGCCGCATACGGTACAGGTTAAGGAAAAGCAAAATCCGTCCTTTTTTGAGCAGTCCACAAAATGCTCTTTTATCCGTTGCTTCATTCTCTCTTCCTCTCTATGGGCATATAGCGCCAATTCTCCTATTAACACTTTAACACAATGAAGTTTTCGGCACATCGTACTTTAGTGCAAAGTTTGTAAAAAAAGGCAAAAAAAATACCGCTATGGATGTCTCCATAGTGGTATTTTTTTGCCACAGACTGTAGACAAAGTAAATATTAAACTCAGCCTCTGTATATTCAATGAAATATTATGCAGAGGCTATTTTTATCGAACGAATTATGTTACTAACAAATACCTTTGATTAGTCTACGGGGTATACAAAGAAAAACTAGCGTCTCACACCCTGACTTGCCAAGAAATACTCTGTAGAATGCATTTTACCTGACGTTAGAGGGTAGCTGCGAAATTTCATGGTCAAAATACCCCGAAAATCAGAAATAGCGGGGTATTTCGATAAGATTACTTTATAGATACCCCTTGCCTGGTATTTTTTTAGAAAAATGGGACTTCACAGGGTATGGCACGATAAAAATATTGTATATACCCCGGGTAAAAAATGCTTCGCATTTTCTTCACTGACGATGCAAATCGACAACTTCCAATTTATCAAAGAGACGAACCTTTATTTTAGTAAACCACATTTATAATATAGCCCATGCATCTAGTTATAAAAATGCATGGGCTATTTATCCTTTTAGACTTTGCCACACTTTGATAAAAATTCTACTTCTTCAAGCACACCAAACTTATGGTTATTAAACTCAAATGTGATTGGGCCCTTTTCCTTTTACCCCTGTGCCGGCATCCCATCATCGCCTACGGAAAAGTAGTCATTTCCCTCGGAGATTCCTCCGCCTGCTTCTTCGCTGAAAATATCAAAATGCATGCGGTCAGGGTCTGTCAATGCCGCCGAAATTCCGTCATCATAGTACGGTGAAACATTTAATTCGCCCACCTTGCTTATGGTTACATTTGTAAGTTCATACACGTGAAGATACATCTGGGTTTCCTGCTCGGCAAAAAGATACAGATAGTTCTTTCCGTCCGCACTCTTTATGTAATACGGCTCGCAATCGTACGCCAAAAAGCTTTCTGCGTAATCCACCAGTGCTGTTGAAATGTACACGGTTGCATTCCAGTAAAACTCCTCATCATAGGTGTCGTACACCGCAAGCCAATCGCCGGTTCCGTCGTCGTCTAAGTCTGTGCAGAAGGTGGATTTTACCGGCAGACCAACCATATACGCTTCCGGTATCTTTGTATATTTCTCTGCAAAAAGATTCGGATACTCTGAAAATTCTACGGTGAGACTGATTGCTCCGAAGCCGGAATTTGCAATTTCTCCTTCGTCAAAGTACACGGTGACGCCGTTGTATTCCATCGTCCAGTGGGTTCCGTCGGCACCGTAGTCCCTGAAATATTCCTCAATAATGGTATCGCTGTAAAAAAGATCTTTTCCTAACTCGCCATAGAGCTCGTTTTCCACCGTTTTTGCAAATTCGCCCAGGTCGGTTACCACATCGGGAAGATACAGCACCCGGCCGGTTTCGGTGTCGAAATTTCCGCCCCAGAAGCTTCTTCTTCCTTCTCCCATTCCGTTGTAGTAATAGGAGTCGTAAAGCAGGCTGAGCACGGTTTCATCTGCACGCCTTACATGCACATCCAGGGAAGAAACCAGCATGTCAAAGCCCTGTACGCCGGAGGAAAGCTGTTCCTTTGCATCCTGGGTGAGCCAGTCATATTCTTCCAGCATATTAACCTCGTATAAGTCACACTCTTCCGACAACGCCTTTGCCAGGCCGGGATACCGCATTGCATCCTCCGTCTGCAGGTGAATGGTGGAGCAGTCCAGCTCTGCCAGAGGCACATTATATTCCTCGGACCAGCTATAATCATACAGCTGCTTTTTGTTCAGCTTCAGCAGCTGCAGCTTAGGCACCGGCGTAGGTGTTGGTGTAGGTGTTGTGGTTGGCTCCGGGGTTGCGGTCGGCACGGGTGTGGCCGTTGGCGCCGAAGTCGCAGTTACAGTAGGTGCCACGGTCGCGGTTGGCGACGGTTCTTCCGCTTTATTTGTATTTTTGTTACAGCCTGCCGCCATCAGCAACAAGCAAAGCAGTATCAAAATTCCTGTTCTCTTTTTCATGGCAGTTCCTTTCTTGCTTTTACTCTTTCCCATCATTTATCACCAGGCCGCTTTCCCTTACCCGTACTGCCAATTCCGTGCGGTTGCGGAAGCCGGTTTTTCCTTTCAGGGACTGGATGTGGCCCTTCACCGTCCGCAGGGACATGCAGAGCTTTTCGGCAATAGCGGCGTCGGTTTCTCCCGCCACCACCTCACGAAGCACCTCCAGCTCCCGTTGTGAGAAATCCTTGCTTACGGCGGACCCAAGCTTTAAAATCGGGGTATTGTCGGGATACACCCGCTCCCCCTCCATGGTGCGGTCCATCACCATTAAAATTTCTTCTGCGGAGGCACTTTTATACCAGAAGCTGTCCACGCCGATGGCACGGGCACGGTCGATAAAGGTGCACTCGGGCTGGCTGGTGATAATAATGATTTTTATCCCCGGAAGCTGCTGCTTGATGCGCTCCGCTGCCTCTAAGCCGCTGGCGTTCATCGCCGTGCACACATCCATGAGAATCAGGTCTATCTGGTTGGTGCGGCAGCAAAATTCCGCCAGGGTGGCGCTTTCCACCGACTGCACCAGGGTGTAGTTTTCGCTTTTGTTTACGTATATTTCCAGGAGCTGACGAGCCATCGGGTCATCTTCTACAATCAGCACATGTGTCATATGTCCTCTCCCCTTTCTTTTGCCAGGTCAATAACCAGCCGGTATTCCGGCTGCCATTTCACGGTCATGTAGCCGCCTGCGCTTTCTACCTTTCTGCGCAGGGAACATAAACCTCCGCCTTCGGTAATTTCCTGCTCCGGCGCTGTGCCGTCGTTGGTAAAGGCAATGCGGAACATGGTTTCCTCTTCCTTTGTTGCAATCCGGAGGGTCTTGGCATCCGCATGCCGCACCGCATTGGTCATGGCTTCCACCGCAGCTACGCAAAACAGCTTTTTCGCCGTTTCCTGCTCCGGTACCGGGCCGTCAATTTCTATGGAAATGCCGCAGGCACGGGCCAAACGCATCAGCATCTCGAAAGACAGCTCCTCGCTCTGCAGCTCTGCTTCCATCCGCAGACCGGAGATATTCTGCTTCCACAGGGCCACCGGCGGCTTCTGGCTGCTGTCCTGCTCTACCAGGTAACGTCTGGTGGCCAGCAATGCCTGTCCCAGCTCGCTGTGGATGCGGGCCTTGGTTTCCAGGCGCTCCCTGGAACGGGTCAGTTCTTCTACGTTTTCCCCGTATTTTCTAAGGCGCAGATTTAACGCCGCCAAGTCGATATTTTTCTCCTTCAGCTCCTCCGTCAAGGCATGAAGCCGGGTAGTATCCGCCGCGGTAATCTGAATCAGTCCGTCCAACTCATCCCTGGTAAAGGTCCAGACGGTGCCGTCCGGCAGGCGGAATCTGGGATAACTGCCTCTGGTGAGACGTTCCACGTTCTCCTGCACCTCGCCGCCGCTGACGGTGTCCCAGAAGCTGTTGGCATTTTGCAGGGATTGTCCGGTCAGCATATAGCACAACCGGTTCATGCGGTGATTCATCAAAATGATACGTCCTTTTTCGTAGGACACACACAGACCGGTGGTCAGGTGGTCCAGACTTTCATGGATGGAAAAGCCGGTAATGGCTTTTTTACTGTAATTCCGGTCTTTTATCCCAAGGTAGACAAAGTAGCCAGCAGACGCTAAGGCAAGCAGCACCGCATACAACACCGGTTTTTCGCAAAGCCAGGTACTTAGGGGTTCTGCTGCCATTTCGTATTTTAGAATCCGGACATCCGCAGCATATAAAATCATGCATCCCCCATTGGCGATACAACAAAGCACAATCAGCAGGGCTTCTAACACAGACCGCCTTCTTATGCGGCTTTGCAGCAGGCACACACCGGCACAGGTAACCAGAAACAGGGCAAGCATCAGGGCAATCCGGACCAGTGTTGCTAATTCGTAGTAGTTTTTCATGCGCCTGCACCTCCTTCCGGCACGGTATATCTAATCATGACATCTTCCTCCTGAATCTCGTAGGAAAAGCTGCCAAAGGGTACGGTAATGCTTTCTAAGGAGCTCTGGGCAATCTGCTCTTCACATCCCACCTGAAGCTTTATTTCTGCCCGGCCGTCAAGACAGCGCAGCCGTATCATCATGGCTGTTACGTTATCTAAAAGGCTTTCCACCAGAGTTTCATACAGGTCGTAAACCGCAACAATATGTGCCGGCAAAAGTTCGCCGGCACACTGGCAGTCAAAGGCGGTAAACACCTTTGCCAGCTTAAGATTATCTAAGGATTCCCGGATGCAATACTCCAGCTCCCTGGCGTCAATGCGCCGGTTTTCCTCCCAAAGAAGCAGAAGATTTCCCCGTCGTTTGATATAGGAACCGATAACGCAGACCTTTGCCATCAGTTTTTCTGCCTGCTCCGGCTCGTTATCGATGCGTTTTAAAATTTCTTCCACCTTAACCAGCTGTGGGGCAACCTCTTTGGAAATGCGGTCATACAGGCGGTTTTTCTCATCCGCCTTTGCCTGATTTTCCTTTAATTCCAGCTCCGCCTGCAGCAGGTGATTGTTTTGGTTTAGCTGCTCCCTGGTATCCTTCAGGCGCTCCATCAGTTCGTTTATCTGGGTAACGTCGTCCTGCCAGAGCACATGTCCCGCCGTAATCGGCTTGGAATGAAGCAGGGTATTGCCAAGGTTTACGGTATCGGTTTCTGCCTGCTTCATCTGCTCTACGGAAAACGGAACCGCCGCTGCAGACATAATGCGTGGCTGATAATCCTCGTCTACAATCTGGGCTGCCACGGTGGAGGTGCGGAATATTTCGTCATAGTTTGTGTTGGACGGAATCAGACCGCTCTGAATCGCACTTTCTAACAGCAGGGAAATAATCAGGCAGTCCACCACGGTTAAGTCGCAGCCTCTGAAAATTTCCAGGCAATACAGGGTCCAGAACACCACTGCCCCCAGCATAATAATCAGCGGAAGCTTCTGCATGGCCTTACTGCCCGGCACACGGCTCTTCTTTAACAGCATCACTACAAAGTAGATACCGCCCAGCACAAACCAGGCCATGGCCGCAAAATATATCACGCCGTATTTATAAATACTGTCAAACCACTCGATGCCCTCCGGAAAGGAAAAGGCCATCTGGTGCAGGTCGTTGGTAAAGATGCCGGCCAGTATCAAAAAGGCCGGTATGTACAAATAGTAAAGCTTCTTCGGGATACGGTAATCTTCTTCTTTTCCGATATGGTCAATGATAAATACGCCAAACAGCGGTATCAGAATCATCGGAATATAATAGCTGTACCAGATATATCTTCCGAGGAAATACGTCTTGTCGGAAACAAATTCGTATTTGATTGCTTTCGCCATCAGCCAGAATGCCATTAAAAGTCCTACCGCAATCATGTGCTGCCGCACCTGTTTATTTAAAATACGCCGATACAGGGAGGCGCACCAGCTGACAATCATGGAAATGTGTATCAGATTCCGGATGGCCAGAAAGAAGACTTGCAGCACGGCACTCTCTACCATGTTATCCACTGTATCCATTGCCCAGGCAATGCAAATCAGTACTGCCACAATCGCTGCATATTTTAATACCGTCAGTTTTGCTTTTAGCATAAATTTCTCCTCCCGTTTTAAGTATAATACTCCGATAATATACTACCAGTTTGTTAAAAGGAATGCTATTACCCCGGGGTAGTATTTCCTTTACCCTATTGGGGAATTCTCCGCTGTTTTAGCGGGTTTACGGACAAAAAATAACGGGTACCTGTTTCGTACCCGTCACTTTTCTACTCATTTATGACCTGCTGATTTTTTCAAACAATTCCCCACGGTTTGCCACTCCCAGCTTTGCAAAAATACTGGTAGTATGTTTTTTTACCGTGTTTTCCGTAATGAATAATTCTTCTGCAATTTCTTTTCGTTTCTTGTCCTCTAACATCTTATCCAAAACGTCCCGCTCTCTCGCGGATAACAACTGAAGCTCCGGCCACTCTGCCAAGGTAAGAACCGGACGAAATGCCGCATCCTCCGTTGCAGTTTCCCTCTGCTGCTGCGCTTTTGTTTTTGCCAGCAGTTCCTCGTAGTCCTGAATCATGCCGTATAAAAACAACAGCAACAACCCGCTGACAATGTAGGACACCGCAAGAAATTCAAATTCCCAGTGAATAAACTGCTCCACCAGCCAGATGGCAATGTTAAATAACACCACTACCGCCAGTAACCCCGCCTGCTTATAGGAGGCAATCTTTTTGCGCCTCGCAGCGTAGCAGATAACGGCAATTATCAGGGCAAAATAGGCCAACAGATATATAAAATACATGGCATGCAGCGGTCCGTACACCTTGGTCAGTTTTACCACGCCCTCAATACGGGAGAAGGTAACCTCTTTGTAGTACCAAGGCAGGTACCCCTGACTGGCAGCAACAAAAAAGGTAGCGGTACTGACTGCAAGCAGTACGCTCTGCCAAAGCTTGCTGCATTTCAGTTTACACACCTTCAGGATGGTCATCAGCATAAACAGCGGCAGAAACACACAGCCAAGGTAGGCCAGCCGGTTTGCCAAAAGAGCCTCCTCAAGCGTCATGGAAATGGACAGGGTAAAATACCCCAGATTGGCAATAAAGATGGAAAAATACAGCCAAAGCAGCCAGTTTTCTTTTTTACGGACCATGGTGCAGTAGCCCACCGCCAGCAACAGTGCAATGGCGGCGGCTACACCGTATATAATGGAAAGGTTCATTTATGTTCTATCTCCTTTTTTATAAATCTTTTAATAAAAACAGAATCATATAGATTGGTTTTAATCTCAGGGTTCCGACTTTGCCAACATCCTTTTGGGATAAAAGAAATCTTGCTCCCACCTGACCGGAATACTTTTCTTCAAAGCTGTCAATAGATTTATGATTTTTTATAGCGGAGGACTTTACTTCAATCGGAATTACTTTATTTTTAGAGGTAAGCAGAAAATCCACCTCAAAGGAGTGTGTAGTTCCTGCCTTTTTCCAGGTATGATAATATAGCTCTCTTCCGCTTGCTTTTATTGCCTGTGCTACTGCGTTCTCATACAGATATCCCAAATCGGCAGCCAATGTATCACTTAAAAGCTTTTTATAAATGTCCTCTATGCCATTTTGTGAATCATTAAATAACATCGTAGTAAACAGACCAATATCCGACAAATATAGCTTGAAGCAATTCATATCCCTTGTCTGTGAGAGTGAAACACCCGGATTCCGTACATTATAGCAAGGCAGCACCAAACCGGACTCTATCAGTTCAAAGAGCCGTTCTTCATCCCTTCTTGTCTTTTGTTTACCGGTTGCTGCAGTTATTACAAAATGCTTTTTCTTTTCTGCCAGCTGACAAGGAACCGATTTATACATATCCGTAATTCTTCCCGTCGCATCAATCTTTTTTAAATCATCATAATACAACTCTAATATTTCTCTTTTCACCTTATCTACAGCATCAAAATTGTTAGTAGAGATATAACATTCTACCGCCTGTGGCATTCCTCCTACTGCCATATAAATTCGAAAGTCTCTCATTGCACTACGGTTAGCTTCATTTCCAAGCTCCATATTACTTTTGTATGCCATATTTAAGATATTCGGATTACCGCCTGTTGCCCAAAGGAACTCCTCATAATCCATTGGATAGACATGAATCTTGTGCTCTTCGGAAGGAATTAAAATATCTTTCACATTTTTTTTAATTGATATCAGCGATCCTGTTTCTATATAATCATACCTTCCGTCCTTTACAAGATGCTTGATAGCCTGCCTCGCCTTAGGAAACAGTTGTATTTCATCAAACACAATTACCGATTTTCTTTCATGCAACTCCACTCCTGTTTCCATTTGCAGCCTTAAAAAAAAACGGTCAAGCTTTGAAATATCATCAAATATATCCGTAAGTTCCTTGCTGGCGTTTGAAAAATCAATCAAAATGTATGATTCGTATTCATTGCGCGCAAACTCCTCTGCTATGGTTGTCTTTCCAACTCGTCTTGCACCCTCCAATAAACACGCATATTTTCCATTCCATTCCTTTTTCCACTTCAGAAGCTCATCATATACTTTTCTTTTAAACATATCGCTCACCCCTTTGAAACCTTCAATTATAGATTTTTCAATTCATTTTATCACAAAAAGTATAGATATTTCAACATGGTCCATTCAAAAAAGTATAATTTTTTCAAAAAAGAGGCAGCAAAGAGCCTCTTTTACAAGAGAAACCCTTGCTGCCTTTTTGTTTTATAAATTGCGATTTGAGCTTGTACTAACAGATTTCCGCACCGCTTGGCATATTCTTTTCCGGTGTCATAAGAGCCAGCTCGCCGTTTTCATCCTCGGCGCAAAGCAGCATGCCTTCGGAAACGATGCCGGCCAGTGTTGCAGGCTTTAAGTTCACTAAAACCATAACCTTCTTGCCCACCATCTGCTCCGGTGTGTAGTGTGCCTTGATGCCGGACACAATCTGCTTTACCTGGGAACCAATCTTAACCTGGGAGCACAGAAGCTTCTTGGACTTCTTTACCTCTTCACAGGCAATGATTTCGCCCACCTGGAACTGCAGCTTTGCAAAATCGTCGTAGGAAATTTCCGGCTTTGCCTCGATGTCAATCACAGGCTCTTCCTTCTTTTCCTCTACAGGCTCTAAGCCGTTTTCCTTTGCATATTCTGCGGCCTGGGCAGCCTTGATTTCCTCCGCTACCTTTAACACATCCTCAAGAACCAGTCTCTGGAACAGGATTTCCGGAGTTTCGGTTACCTTGGTGCCGTTTGCGTACTTACCGAAGGTATCCAACTCATCGATGCCTCTTGCGGTAGTATTTAACTGGGCAAAAATCTTGTTTGCGGTTTCCGGCATAAACGGTGCAAGAAGGCTGGTGCCGATGCAAATGCTCTCAATTAAGTTGTAGAGAACGGTCTGTAAGCGTGCCTGCTTGGTCTCATCCTTTGCCAGAGCCCATGGCATTGTTTCGTCGATATACTTGTTACATCTCTTATACAGAGTGAAAATTTCAGTGATAGCGTCTGCCACACGGAGGTTTTCCATCTTGGCGATTACCTTGTTTGGAGTTTCCAGTGCCAGTGCCTTTAATTCTGCATCCACATCTTCTACAACGCCTGCGTCGGTAACTACGCCGCCGAAGTACTTGTTGCTCATGGAGATGGTACGGTTTACAAGATTACCAAGGGTGTTGGCAAGCTCGGAGTTGCAGCGCTCTACAAGTAATTCCCAGGTGATAACACCGTCGTTATCAAACGGCATTTCGTGAAGCACGAAGTAACGCACCGCATCTACACCGAATACCTTGGCAAGGTCGTCGGCGTAAAGCACGTTACCCTTGGACTTACTCATCTTTTCGCCGCCCTGTAATAACCATGGATGACCGAAAATCTGCTTTGGAAGCGGAATATCAAGAGCCATCAGCATAATTGGCCAGTAAATGGTGTGGAAACGTAAAATATCCTTACCGATTAAGTGTAAATCCGCCGGCCAGAACTTGTTAAACTGCTCCGTGGAGTTGCCGTCGCAGTCATAGCCGATACCGGTGATGTAATTGCTTAATGCGTCAATCCAAACATAAACCACGTGCTTGTCATCGAAATCTACCGGAACGCCCCACTTAAAGGAGGTTCTGGATACACATAAATCCTGAAGGCCCGGAAGTAAGAAGTTGTTCATCATCTCGTTCTTTCTGGACTCCGGCTGAATGAATTCCGGATGGGTGTTGATGTGCTCGATGAGTCTGTCGGTATAGTTACTAAGCTTTAAGAAGTACGCCTCTTCCTTGGCCGGCTGGCATGGTCTGCCGCAGTCCGGGCACTTGCCGTCCACCAACTGGGACGCGGTGAAGAAGGACTCACAAGGAGTACAGTACATACCCTCGTAGTGGCCCTTGTAAATGTCGCCCTGGTCGTAGAGCTTCTTGAAAATTTTCTGTACCTGCTTTTCGTGGTCCGCATCGGTGGTACGAATAAACTTATCGTAAGAAGTGCCTACCTGATCCCAGATGCTCTTGATTTCGCCGGCGATTTCATCAACAAATTCCTTTGGTGTTACGCCCTTAGCGGCTGCCTTTTCTTCAATTTTCTGACCGTGCTCGTCGGTACCGGTCTGCATAAATACTTCGTAGCCCTGTAAACGCTTAAAGCGGGCAATGCTGTCTGCCAGAATTGCTTCGTAGGTGTTGCCGATGTGCGGCTTACCGGAGGTATAAGCAATGGCGGTTGTCATGTAAAATTTCTTCTTTTCCATTTTTACTCTCTCCTTTTCTTATAAATAGTGTTGCCGGGTTTGTGGTAACTTACGCCCTAAACGAAAGAAAACTCCCGTCCTTTTTAAAGACGGGAGTTAATAAAATCTCACGTGTTACCACTTTAATTCACAACGTCTTCGCAGACGCTGCCTTATGCACTATGTCAGTATTTCTAACACTGCCATCACAGTGCGCCACGATAACGGGTGAACCCGTCGCAATCTTGCCAGTTTTCCTGGTTCGGTGCGAAGCTCCAAGGCCATCTTCGGTGAAGTTCCGTCCATCCCCTCTCAGCAAACGGGGACTCTCTGTAAGACTTTCTTTCACGTACTCTCCTTTTCATAGCCGGTAAAGTATGAAACTATATTGCAAATGTTAGCACGAAAGAATCTTTTTGTAAAGGGTTATTTTATTTTCTTCCCAATTAGTCAACCTTCAGCACGCCTACGGTTTCTTCCATCTGCGCTGCCTTTTCAGAAAGAAGTTCAACGCTCTTCTTTAATTCATCCACCAGGGACTGCTGCATCTTGGCGTTGCTGTCTACCTGGGTGGCATTCGCACTGGTTTCCTCGGAAACTGCGGAAATATTCATGATGGAATTTACGGTTTCCTTGCTTGCGTCTTCCATACGGTTCATACCTTCGGTAATCTTAGCAAGATTTTCTACCATCTGTTTTACACGGTCGTTTACCTTATGGAATGCCTGCAGCGTGCTATCTAAGGATTCGTTCTGGGACGCAACAATGGTACCTGCACGGTTTGCTGCCTCGACGGTAGAATCTGTCTGGGCCTGAATCTTGCCTACAATGCCGCCGATTTCCTTAGCTGCTTCCTTGGACTGGTCTGCCAGAGTTCTGATTTCATCGGCAACTACCGCAAAACCACGGCCTGCCTCACCCGCTCTTGCCGCTTCGATGGAAGCATTTAAGGACAGCAGGTTTGTCTGGGCTGCAATATTGTTGATGATATTTGCAAAGGCACCGATTGCCTTAGTCTGCTCGTTTAAGGAAACAATATCCTTCTGGATAGCATAAGTAATTTCTTCGGTTGCCTTGGACTTTTCGTGAAGCTCGTCGATAATATCCAGACCTTCGTTGATGGCACCGTTGGTGTCTTCGGAAATTCTGGTAATTTCGTTGGAGTATCCGGAAACAACCTCGATTTGCCCAGAAAGTTCTGTAATCTGGGTTACACAGTCCTGGGCATCCTCTGCCTGTGTTGCAATACCCTGCTCGATTTCGCTGACCGCACCACAGATTTCGCTGCTGGAACGGATTAAGGTTTCCGTATGTTCACCAACCTGACCGGTAACTCCTGTTACGGTTTCCATTACTTCTTTCACCTGTACAATTAAGCCACGGATGCTTTCTGCCATGCCGTCTACACTGCCTGCAATCTGACCAAGCTCATCACGGCTCTTTGGAGGCTTATTTTCGGTAAAGTCACCGCCGGATACCTTTTCAAGACGTTTTGTAACCATTTTCATTCCGCCCTTCATGGTACGGGCAAGGAAGATACAAATAACTATCGCAAGAACAATTGCAACACCTACCGAAAGGAAGGTATTGGTCTGAATCGCCTTTGCAGATTCCATCAGAGCCTCAGACGGCACCATCACCGCCACCATGGCTCCGGTATCGCTAATCATGGAATAAGCAAATACGTAGTCCTTTCCGTTCCAGGAGGTATGCAGGAAACCTTCCGGCTCTCTGGATTCGATTGCCTGCCGGTATACCGGAAGTTCACTAAATACCGGTGCCGCGGACACGTCTCCTTCTCCGCCTGCATAAATGGTTTCTCTTCCTTCCGGTGCAATAAAGACAGAATAACTGCCCAAACCATTATCCAGGTCTGCCAGAGCGCTGTAAATGGTTGCACGGTCAATATCGACAATGAAGACTACCGTTCTGCTCTTCATATTAATTTTTCGCCATATACTGATGGAATATTTGGATGCATCAAATTTATTCGCACCGCCCTGTTCTTCAGCAATTGTATTCTCTAAATAATCATGTGCTCCCAGATAGCCGACTCTGTCTACGGTACCAAGAATCTTTTTTCCCAAATCACTTTCTGCAAACTTGGAATAGTAATCTCCGTACATTACCAACGGTGTAGAAGATTTTCCGCTCAAATGGCTGGAGAAGAAATATATATGGGACACAAAGCTGGAAAAGGATTTGATATCGCCTACCACTTCCAGTACGGCATCTCTCATTTCCTTTTGCTCATCCGTCATTTCTTCCGGATTCAGATTTGAATCCAAAAAGGATGACAGGATATCCCCGCCGGTGAGCAGTTCAATCATACGACTGCTGACATGTTCTAAACCAAGCTCTAAGTAATTACCCTTTGCCTTAACTGTACTTACCAGCGAATCTTCCGCCTCTTCCATCAGCATATTTTTTGCTGTGGTATAGGAAGACACACCCTGTACTACAATAATCAGAATCAAAATAATAAAGGCAAAAACAGTCTTTGTTATCAGGCTGCTAAACACTGTTTTTTTACGTGGCTTTACCTGCTTCACCGCCTTCTGTTTTTTTTCTTTTTTGACCTTTTGTTTCTCTTTTGCCATAAATGCTCCTCCTTTGTATCTTTTATTTCAACTAAAAGTATAAGTTTCTTGCTCCTGTTTTTAGGATTCTTGTTTTTCCCGTATATACAACAAAAACCCGCCTTATGCGAGTTTATTGTTGTCATGTGCAAAGAAAGGTTACCTCGCAGTGACTGAAGTTCATCAGCACTTTTGAAATAACCTTTCTTCTCTATAGTTTTTACCCTCTCACGTTCCCCAAACGCTTCTACCTCCGATAAGATACCTTCTCATATCTACCGTTCGTGCTTAGTTTAGCAGTTTTATGCATTTTTGTCAATTAGAAACTTGTATACAATTCTTTTTTGTTACTTTTGCACAAAAACAAGTTTAGAAATTATAAACTTTGACGAATAAAAGGGCTTGATGTTTCAAAAAAACTGTGTTAGAATCGAAATTGATATTGAAAAGGCACAGATGGTGCAGGTAAAGCAATTTACCACAGATGATTATACTTTTTCCAGAGAGAGGGAATCACCGGCTGAAAGTTCCCTTAAAAACAAGGTAATCATTGACTTTCACACCGGAGCCGCAGCAGTGAACAAATTCTTTTAGTAGCCGCTGACGTTTTGCACTCGTTACGTGCAGGAATGAGAGCTTTCTATAATAAAGTAGAAAGAACCTGGGTGGTACCGCGGAAATTTTCGTCCCTTGCAATCTTGCAAGGGACTTCTTTTTTTGTCCCGGGAAAACAAATTCAGAAAGGAAGAAAGAGATGAACGCAAATTTAGAACAAATCAAGCAGGAAATCCTGGCAGGTGCCGACGCACTTGCTTCCTCCAAAGACGTTTATGAATTCAGAAAGCAGTTCTTAGACGGCAAAACCGGTAAAATCGGTCTCTTAATGAGAGAAATGAAAAACATCGCTCCGGAAGAAAGAGCAGCCTATGGTAAGGGCGTTAACGAGTTAAAGGAGTGGGCACTGGAATTCTTATCCTCCCTCGATGAAAAGATGAAGGCAAAGGAATTACAGGACCGCTACGAGGCAGAAAAAATTGATATCTCCCTGCCTGCAGAACCGCAAGCAGAAGGCAACCTGCACCCAATCACACTGGTAAAAAACCAGATTATCGACATTTTCGCAGGCATGGGCTTCGAAATCTTCGAGGGCACCGAAATCGAAACCGACTACTACAACTTTACCGCATTAAATACACCGCAGGATCACCCGGCAAGAGATATGCAGGACACCTTCTATCTCTCCCCTGAGTTCTTACTCAGAACCCAGACCTCTGCGGGCCAGATTCACGTTATGGAAAACAAGAAGCCGCCAATCAAGATTTTATCCCCTGGTAAGGTATTCCGTTCCGACGACGACGCAACCCATTCCCCAATGTTCACCCAGATGGAAGGTCTGGTTGTTGACAAGGGCATCACCCTCTGCGACCTGCAGGGTATGTTAGACGAGTTCGTTAAGAAGATTTACGGCGAAGGCACCAAGACCCGTCTCCGTCCTTCTTATTTCCCATTCACCGAGCCATCCGTAGAAGTAGACTGTTCCTGCTTCGAGTGTGGTGGCAAGGGCTGTAAGCTTTGTAAGGGTACCGGCTGGATTGAAATCCTCGGCGCAGGTATCGTAAACAACAAGGTACTGGAAAACTGCGGCATCGACTCCAATGAGTACAGCGGTCTTGCGTTCGGTATCGGTATCGAGCGTACCGCAATGCT
>JAZNXI010000078.1:0-37362 GCA_045593825.1 Lachnospiraceae bacterium | reverse complement strand
CAGGTGTTTCGCCGTTTGTTTTCAAGCGGGAAAGTACGGCTTTACAGATGCCGTTCATGAACAGGCGCATCTCGGAAGCGTCGTTCATGTTTAAGATGTTGTTCAGTCGAAGTTCCGCACAGCGGATAATGCCGTCAAAGGCGGTAAAATCAGTGTAATGATATAACATAAGATGTATTCTCTCTTTCTATAATTCGTGCCTGTTTCAGGCGGTTTTCCATAAATCGGATACAAAGTACATCAGTGCGGCCCAGGTGAAAACAGAGTAGAAAATTCCGTTTTTGTCCCGGCCGTTTTGTAACAGGGCTGTGGCTTCTTCTTTAGAAATCAGCTCGAAGCCGTTAAAGCATTCGCTGCCTACGGCACCTTCTTGTGAAAGCTTTGCTGTGTCGTCCAGGGAAAGAACCGCGCATACCAGAGCGTTGCTTTCGTCAGTCATGCCCGGGGTGGAAAACAGCAGCGGGTTAATGGTAAACAGTTTGTCACTTTCTTTTACGGTGAGTCCGGTTTCTTCTTCGATTTCCCGCTTGGCGGTGGCAAGCAGAGGTTCGGCGCAGACGGCATCCTCCGGGTCAAGTAAGCCTGCCGGCGGACTTAAGAGAAACTGTCCTGCCGGGTAGCGGTATTCGTAGTCCAGTAAAAGTTTTGGTTCTTCGCCGTTGATGTTTAAAATCACCACACAGGTAACTGCATCCGGAAGGGCATGTTTAAAGTCCTCATCGGATTTGACGGCCATCAGAGCATCTGCCTGGCGTCTGGTGGCATCGTAGTAATGCTTGCCTTCTTCGTATTGTAAGTCAAACACCTTGATGAATTTGGATTCAAACAAGGGTTTTACATGTTCTTTTTTTATTTCAGGTTTCATAATACACCCCTCCTCTTCTTTTATCATAGCTCATTCCCGATAGAAAATCAACGGAGTGTGGCAGAAAATTCCAAAAACGGCAAAACAAATGTTCTGGTAAAAATCAAAATATTGTGGTACAATAAGTACAAAAAGTGAATTTGTAAACGAAAGTGAATGGGAGGTGTGCAAAATGGCAGAGCAGCGGGAATATATCGCAATCGATTTAAAGTCCTTCTATGCCTCTGTAGAATGCCGGGAACGGGGGCTTAATCCAATGAACACCAATTTAGTGGTGGCAGATGCTTCCCGTACCGAAAAAACCATTTGTCTGGCCGTCACCCCTTCCTTAAAGGCGTTTGGAATTCCGGGCCGTGCCCGCCTCTTTGAGGTGGTGCAAAGGCTTCGGGAGGTCAATGCGGAACGCAGATTGAATCTTCCGGATAAAACCTTTGTGGGGTCTTCTTGTTTTGCAGACGAAATTAAGCAGCACCCGGCATTGGAAATTTCTTATATTGCAGCACCGCCACGCATGGCACTGTATATGGAATATAGTACCCGCATTTACGATATTTATTTAAAATATATTGCGCCGGAGGATATCCACGTTTATTCCATTGATGAGGTTTTCATGGATGTAACGCAGTATCTGGGCACTTATAAAATGACGGCAAAGGAGCTGGCTTCCAAAATTATCCGGCAGGTAGAGGAAGAAACCGGTATTACCGCCACTGCCGGCATCGGTACTAACCTGTACCTTTGTAAGGTAGCGTTAGATATCGTGGCCAAGCACGTAGAACCCGATGAAAACGGCGTCCGCATTGCGGAACTTAGCGAAATGAGTTACCGCCGCCTTCTCTGGAACCACCGTCCCCTTACCGATTTCTGGCGGGTAGGCAGAGGTTACAGCAAAAAGCTGGAGGAGCATGGCCTTTACACCATGGGTGACATTGCAAGATGCTCCCTTGGCGGTCCTAAGGACTATCATAACGAGGAACTGTTGTATAAGCTGTTTGGCATTAACGCTGAGCTTTTAATTGACCATGCCTGGGGTTATGAACCAACTACCATAGAGCTTATTAAGGCATACAAACCAAGTGTCAACTGCACAAGCTCCGGTCAGGTGTTGCATTGTCCTTACGATTTCGAAATGGCAAAGCTCATCGTCCGGGAAATGACCGACCTTTTAGTGCTTGATTTAGTGGAAAAACGCTTGGTTACCGACCAAATTGTGCTTACGGTGGGGTACGATATCGAAAACCTTACGAATCCTTCCATCTGGGCAAAATATAAAGGAGAAGTCACCACCGACCATTATGGCCGTAAGGTGCCAAAGCATGCCCACGGTACGGCAAATCTGGGCCGGCAGACTTCTTCTACCAAGCTGATTATTGACGCAGTCATGGAGCTTTACGACAACATTGTCAATCCGGATTTATTGGTGCGCCGTATTAATATTACCGCCAATCGTCTTACCGACGAGTCGGCGGCCAAGGAAGTAATAGGGAATACTTTCGAGCAGCTCACCCTGTTTACGGATTATGAGGCAGAACAAAAGAAAAAGGAAGAAGAGGAGGCAGCACTTTCCAAAGAGCGTAAACTCCAGGAAGCCATGCTGTCTGTTAAAAAGCGATACGGTAAAAATGCCATGCTAAAAGGAATGAATCTGCAGGAAGGCGCTATGACCATAGAGCGGAATAACCAGATAGGAGGGCATAAGGCATGAGTCTAAAAGCAACAAATAATTACGATGATATCATTAATCTGCCTCATCCAACCTCTGCAAAGCATCCCCGCATGGCAGCCATCGACCGGGCGGCGCAGTTTTCGCCCTTTGCAGCTCTTACCGGCTACGAAAAAGCCCTGGAAGAAACCAAGGAGATTGCCATCGACCGGGTAGCCAACGAAATAGAAACGGAAGAGTGGCAGGAAATATAGTCAGCGTCTCTTTTAGCAGTTTTTGGGCAAAACATGCAACGCATGAAGTAGTTTTTTGGAAAAATCCTGTGCTACAATAATACTTGGGGAATTTATTATATAAATATTTCAGGAGGTATTATTATGGCAATGATGGAGCGTCCGGTAGTCAGCACACTGGCTGATGGCGGCAAGTATTGGGAACATGAATATGAAAAGTTTTATTTAAAGGCTTATGTACCTGCAACAGAAATTGACGGACAGGTAAACAACTACGGCTTCAGAGCTCCTTTATTACTTGTGTTTGAAGAAAACAGACAGAGTATGGAGGAGGCAATTGCATTTGCAAACACAAGCGGTCTGGCAGACATTGCGTCTGCAGTAGACTCTTCCGTGCTGTTTGTATATCCGACGAATGAGGGTGGTTGGGCAACTGCTACAGAAGAGCTTTATGCAGCGGTTATTGCAGAAGTAAAAATGGACCCTCGCTATTCCGACGGCATTGTAGAACTTTCCAACTTCTTTACCGGAGAGTTTAAGGGTTATTTCATCCGTGGTGCTATTTTCAGAGCTGATATTTACAGCTTTGGTGCATCTGCCGATTATGTAGCAAAAAATATATTAAAAACAGTAAACGGCGAATATCTTTGGGGCCCGGGCGAAATTACACCGGCTATGTGTTCCATGCAGAATTTAAGCGTGGTCCCTGACGTAGCGCGCAAGGATATCGGTATTTTGTCTGTAGGCAATTCCGCAGAAATTAACCAGGCTTTCGATGGCTGCAAAAATCTTTTAGTAAAGGATGCGGCTGATTACAAGGCTGATTTTGCTTCCTTCGTCCGCAAGTTTAAGATGTGGTGCGGCAACATGGAAATCGAGCCGGATTTTGCCGCAATGGATATGACGGAAGAAGCAGGCAGTGTAACCGTAAAGACATCAGAAGACCACAGAGGCGCTTTTAAGGGCACCGAAGAACATAAGGTGGGTTATTTTGCATACTACAACAATAATGCCTTTGACAACGGTCCTGTGCCGTTATTACTTGGTTTCCATGGCGGTGGTGATTCTTCCATGTTTTTAACCTTCGTATCCGGCTGGTGGGAAATTGCGCATCGTTATGGTTTTCTGTATGTTTCTTTAGAAAATCATCAGAATGTAACCGCTACCGAGGCAATGGAAGTGCTTGCCCACTTAAAACAGCGCTACAATATCGATGAACACCGCATTTACGGCACCGGATTTTCCATGGGCAGCGGAAAAACCTGGGATATGTTCCAGGAATATCCGGAAGTGTTTGCAGGTCTTGCTCCGGCAAGCGCCCTGTTCCCGGTAAGAAATAATCCGTTTGGCAAAGACCTTGGCGATAAGTTAAACACAACAGTTCCTGTGCCGATTTTCTACTCCGGCGGCGAAAAGTCCCATTTACCGGAATTACCGTTCCAGGCAGAATCCGGCATGGAAAGAATTCAGTATGCGGCTGAAGTAAACGGTTTAAAGAAGAAATTTGATGTATCTTATGAAAATAAAGAGAACTGGGAAGACCCTATCTGGGGTATTCCTGGCGACCGTGTAGAAAAAATCTTTGATGAGTCCAGAGGCAGCACCTTAACCATCAACTATTACGACAGTGAAGACGGTGTATGCCGTACTGCCTTTGCAAGCATCAGCGAGCAGGTGCACGAATGCAGACATCATACCAATGAAAACGCGTGGAAGTTTATTTCTCAGTTTACAAGATAAATTTAGAGTAAAGAAAAGGGGAATTTTTACTATGGATACCAGCAAGGAAAGACAAATTTTACAGGATTTTATTAAAATGGCGCCATACATACCATCCTTTATTGATGAACCGGTTTCGGTAGCAATTACAAATACAGAGGCATTTATTTACAACCAGCCTTGTGCGGAGCTGCCGGTTTCTTTTGAGCTTGGCAAGCCTTTCCCGGAGGGAAATACTGCCTCCATGGTTATTAAATCCGGTCAGGCTATGGTACGTGAAGTGTCGGAAAAGGTATATGGTATTCCGTTCAAATCCTATGCGGTTCCTCTCCGGGAAGACGGAGAAATTGTAGGCTGCTTAATGCTGGCAAAGAGCATCACCGTAGTAAAAAATTCCAAGAAGGCAATTTCTGATTTGTCGGATGAGGTGGGTGAGATTGCCGGAGTAATCAATGCGATTACCGCAGATGTGCAAAAGTCCTCCGAAAATACCTATGAGGTAAACAAACTCATTGATGAACTGTTATTAGAAACCGAGAAGATGAGTTCCATTTTAGCAGCCATCAATAAGCTGAGCAATTCCACAAAGATTCTCGGCTTAAATGCTTCCATCGAGTCTGCACGTGCCGGTGAAGCGGGCAAAGGATTCTCTGTCGTAGCCCAGGAAATCGGCCGTCTGTCCGCTAATACCAACGAGGCGGCATTACAGATTGCAAATCTGGTAACCAGCATCGAAGGTCAGTTAAAAACCATCGGCGAAAAGTCCCAGGATACCACAGATACCTTTATGCAGCAGGCTGCTTCCTTGGAAGAAATTGCAGCCAGCATGGACGATTTAAACTCCAATGTAAAGGTAATTGATGATTACATGAAGCAGTTGTAAGGTTATAAAAAATAATGTGAGAAATACCTTGTGAAATATATTTGGTTCGCCAGTATATCTTACAAGGTATTTTTTGCGTTTGTAATGTGTTCTTCGCCGGATGCCGCAGGTCACTTGCGAAAAACATCCGATAGTGATAGAATGTTCATTAAAGAGGCAACCGTGTTAGATTTACTTGCGCAGAAAGCAAAATGAAACGAAAGGAAGGCTGCGTGCCGAAAAAACTATGCGTTACATTAGTTTAGATGATATCACAGAGGATATGATATTGTCGCAGGATATTAAAGATAATATGGATCGTATTTTGGTTGTCAAAGGGGCGACTTTGACAAAACACAAGATTGATAAATTGCGGGAATTTGATATTACCGGCATTTATGTGGAAGACGAGTGGTCAGCGGATATTTTTATTGCTCCGGCGGTAACGGAACAGCTGGCAAAAAGCACCATTCAGGCTTTGCAGGAAATGGACCTTGAAAAAATTGAAGTCTGTGCCGGTGAAATCGTAGATGTTTTAATGAGTGCCGAAGACTATATGCATGATATGGCAGCCATTAAGGCATACGATGAAAACACCTTTGAACATTGTCTTAACGTTGCAATTGAAGCAGTTACCTTGGGAATCGGTCTCGGGTACAATTTCTACCGTTTGAAAAATCTGGCCGTGGGCGCCATGTTGCACGATGTCGGAAAAACACAGCTGCCGATTGAAATTTTAAACAAAGAAGGAAGTTTAACAGACGAGGAGATGGCTTTGGTAAAAACCCATCCAACCAAAGGATATATGCTTCTGGCCAAGGACATTTTGACCTATGCTGCCACAAGACAGGTGGTGCACCAGCATCATGAAAATTGGGACGGTACCGGCTACCCAAGAGGTCTGAAAGAAGAGCAGATTTACGAACTTGCCATGGTAACGCATATTTGCGACGTCTATGATGCCCTGATTTCCAAACGCTCTTATAAAAATCCGTTTCCGATAAAGCAGGCCGTAGATACTTTGTATGAAGGCGAAGGAACCATGTATAATCCGGAACTCTTAGAATCATTCTTCAAGTATGTGCCGATTTATCATAAAGGTTCGGAGGTGGAATTGTCCGACCACACCAAGGCACTGGTATTTAAAAATAACCGGGGAGATATGCTGCATCCGATTGTTAAATTGAAGGATGGCAGCAGGATTGATTTGCGGGAGTCCGCAGTTAGTATTATCAGTTAGGAGAGGAAATAGCGAACATATGAAAGAAAAGATAAAAGTGCTTGCAGTGTGTCACGGCAATATCTGCAGAAGCACAATGTGCGAGTCTGTTCTTACCTACATGGTAAAGCAGCGTCACATCGACCACTTATTTGAAATCTATTCTGCGGCAACCAGCCGTGAAGAAATCGGCAACGGCCCCCATTACGGTACCGTAAGCAAGCTGCGGCAGGTCGGAGTTCCTGTGGTGCCTCACAGGGCAGTGCAAATGACAAAGTCAGATTATGAGTATTATGACTACCTTATCGGCATGGATTCTGCCAATATCCGCAACATGAACCGCATTGCCGATGGCGACCCCGAGGGGAAGATTTACAAATTATTGTGTTTTGCGGGCTATGAAACAAACCATCAGCTGGCAGCAGGACGGGATGTGGCGGATCCTTGGTATACCGGAGATTTTGATGCAACCTATCAGGATGTTCTGGCGGGGTGCGAAGGCTTTTTACAATTTTTGAAAGAAGAAGGTAAACTGTAAGCAGAAGCTTTACAGGCAGAAGGAGAGCGTGTTTATGCGGGAAATTTACTTAGCAGGAGGCTGCTATTGGGGCGTAGAAAAGTATATCAGTAACATCAAAGGTGTTTTGGAAACTACGGTTGGTTTTGCCAATGGAGATACGGAGCACCCTACTTATGAGCAGGTGCGTTACCACAACACAGGCCATGCGGAAACCGTAAAGGTGGTGTATGAGGAAGCACAGCTGCCTTTGTCTGCGTTGTTAAACTTGTTTTATCTGATTATTGACCCGACTTCTGTAGACAAGCAGGGCGAGGATGAAGGTCATCAGTACCGCACCGGTATTTATTTTACGGAAAAAGAAGATGAAACGGTAATTGCAGCATCTTTGAAGCAACTGAAACAGAATCTGGAAGAGGAAGGAAATAAAGAGCCTTTGGCCATTGAAGCCTGTCCTTTAATACATTTTTACGATGCGGAAGAGTATCATCAAAAATATTTGGACAAGAATCCAAACGGGTATTGTCATGTGCCGATTGCCAGGATTCATTGGGTGAAAACCATTGAACCGATGGAATACAAATAATATGAATGACAACGTTTATCGTGAAAGAAAAGGAGAAGGAAAACAATGCGTTTAGGCGGAGCAGTTTTTTATAATGGGAAAGACCCGGAAGAATATGCCCTGGCCCACGTGGCAAAGGGATTTAAAGCTGCGGTATGTCCGTGGTGGTTACCTTCGGATAAGCCGGAAGAAATAGAGGCGTTCAAACAGGCCATGAAAAAGCACGACATCCGAATTGCGGAGGTAGGTGCCTGGTGTAATCCGCTGGACCCAAATCCGGAGATTGCGGAGAAGAATATTCAGTATATGATAGAACGCCTGCGTCTGGCAGAGGCGCTGGAGGCAGATACCTGTGTGAATATTTTAGGTTCCAAGAGCGGGGTGCACTGGGACGGTCCTTGCAAAGAAGGCTATAGTGAAGAGTTTTTCAAGGAATCCGTAGCAGTCATGCAGAGAGTAATTGATGCGGTAAATCCTACCCATACCAGACTTTCCTTTGAAATGATGCCGTTTTACTTTTTAGACGGTCCGGAAGAATATCTTCGTTTTCTTGCAGCCATTGACCGTCCGGCAGCCGGCGTACATTTGGATATTTGCAATACCATGAACAATCCGAGAAGGTTGTATAACAATACGGAATTTATCCGGCATACCTTTGACTTGCTCCGGGACCGCATTGTGACCCTGCATTTAAAAGATATCCGCTTAAAGCCAAATTCCGGTGTGGCAGAGTTTGAAGAAGTACTGATTGGTGAGGGTAATATCGACTATCTTACCTTGCTGGCTGAAATAAAAAAACTGCCGGCAGATATTCCTGCAATGCTTGAGCATCTGGAAACAGAGGAGGAATATGACCGCGCGGCAGCAGCAGTACGCAAATTCGAAGCTATGTTGTAATATAAAAAAGGTTTATTTTTCAATTTTCAGAGAAGCAACTTCCTTACCGCCCAGTGTCAGGTGGGTTGGGAGGTCTGCTTCTTTTTGATTTGCACAAAGCTTTCGGAATTGTCCCGGCGTGCATCCGTTATGCTGGTGAAACTGGCGGCAGAAATGCTCTACGTTGTTGTAGCCGCAGTTTTCTGCAATTTCATGGATGGGTGTTGTGGTAAATTTCAGTTGGTCCTTGGCACGGTACAGCCGACGCTTAATGACATCGTCCATGCAGGAAATGCCAAACATTTGCTTATACAGGGTCTGCAGACGACTGGTGCTAAGGTGGAGTTCTTCTGCCATCCGGGCAATGCTCCATGGGGCCTGCGGCTGGTTACAGATTTTTTTGTGCAGACGGACCAGTGCCTGGGTATGGGCGTTTGCCGCTTCTTCTGCTGCGGTTTCGTGGAGCTTGGAAAACAGCACCCAAAGCAGGTGGGAAATGTTGGTTTCGCTGTCTGCGGATGTAAAGGAAGATTCCCAGGTTAAAAGTTTAAATAAGTTGTGGCAGTATTCGGCATCCCTGACGGAAAACGGGGCATTTTTGATTGGAAACTGTTCCACAAAGGATTCGTCGGAGCGGAACCGAATCCAGTCGTTACGGTATTCTTCGCCTTTGGCCCGGTAATAAATACGGCTGCCGGGAGCATAGAGAATCGCGGTGTTTGCAGGAACGGCCTGAATCTCGTTTTCCACCAGAAGTTCTGCCGGGGATGTAATTAACAGTAATAAATAGCAGTCGTAGCCGGTTGGAATATCATAACAAAACTCCGCCGGATGCACTGCACTGTAGCCTATAAAATCAATTTCGTTCATATATAGTCTCCTAAATATCTGATATTGAGAAAAATACAATAAAAGGATATATCAATTTATTACAAGTATAAATCATTGGAAGAGGTAAGTCAATGCGTTACTATAGAAAAGAAGAGGTATGACCTAAATAATGTAAGGAGGTTTCCCAGTATGAAAAGAACAATTAATATTAATCCGGAGAACAAGGTGCGGTTTCATAATGGTGTGGATTATTGCATCGGTACCGGCCGCATGGGTCTGGCGCTGCAGAAAGAGTATCAGGAGCAGTTAAAGCTGGTGCAGGATACCATCGGATTTAAGCATATCAGAGGCCATGGATTGTTTTGTGATGACATGGCAATTTATCAGGAATCCATCATGGATGGTGAGAGAGTGGTAGAATACAATTTTACATATCTTGATATGGTAATGGACAGCTATCGCAGTCTTGGGTTAAAACCGTTTATCGAGCTGGGCTTTATGCCGTACAAGCTGGCAAGCGGTACACAGACTATCTTTTACTGGAAGGGCAATACCACACCGCCAAAGTCTTATGAAGATTGGAAGGCCCTGGTGCAGGAAACGCTCCGTCATTTAATGGAACGCTACGGTGCCGAGGAAGTAGTTACCTGGCCGGTGGAGGTTTGGAATGAGCCGAACCTCGGAGGCTTCTGGGAAAAGGCAGACATGCAGGAATACTTCCGACTGTTTAAGGAATCTTTTGAAGCAGTAAAGGCAGTGGATGAGCGGTTCCGTGTGGGAGGACCTGCGGTATGCGGCGGCAGCGACCGTATCTGGATTAAGGCATTCATGGAGTTTTGCCATGAAAATAAGATTCCGGTGGACTTTGTTACCCGTCACCACTATGCAACCAAGTTCCCTGACAACGTGGGCCACTACGGTTATGCGGAATTATTGGACCCGGAAAATCCGGAGGACGGTTTTGCGGGCCTTCATTCCACGCGGGAAATTATCGACAGTTTTCCGGAATATAAAGGACTGGAAATACATATTACGGAGTTTAACACTTCCTATATTCCAAACTGTCCGTTGCACGACACCAATCAGAATGCGGCCTATATTGCCCATCAGTTATCCCGCTTAGGTGATGATAACGAGTCCTATTCCTATTGGACTTTTGGCGATATTTTTGAAGAGCGGGGAGTACCGTTTACACCGTTCCACGGCGGCTTTGGCCTGGTTGCCAACGGCTGTATTCCAAAGCCGACCTTCTGGACCTTTGCCTTCTATAAGCAGTTGAAGGAAAAGGCAGGACATTGTGTATACCGAGATGACAACTGTGTGGTGATGAAAACAGAGGACGGCGGATACCGTGGCATCTGTTGGAACATGACCCTGCAAAGAAGCGGCCGCAGTGTAGAATTAAACTTTAATTTCGATGCAGAGACCAAGAATTATGTTCTGCTTACCAAGAGTGTGGATGAAAAGAACACCAATCCGTTAAAGGTTTGGCACGACCTGGGCGAGCCTGCTAACTTAAATGCAGAGCAAATTAAGCTTCTTCAGACAGCAGCCCAGCCGCGCATTGGTTCCGAACTTAAATTTGCTTCCTACGGAAAGCTGGATGTAAGCTTTGACTTAGAAGAAAATGCAGTGGTTTATTTTGAACTGGCGCCACGAAAGGAAACGGTAGACTTAGGATATTCCTACGACCGCACCATGCAGTTTCCTGCAAAGAACCCGTTAACCCGACTGGATTATCCGGACGTGGATGTCATTCGTGTGGAGGATACCTATTACATGGTAAGCACCACCATGTATTTTATGCCGGGCTGTGAAATTTTACGTTCCTACGACCTGGTTCATTGGGAGCATGCAGCTTTTGTATACGACCGTTTAGACAGTACGCCGGCACAGTGCCTGAAAGACGGCAACATTTACGGTAAAGGCATGTGGGCAGCCAGTCTCCGTTACCACAATGGAAAATTCTACGTATGCTTTGTAGCAAATGATACACATAAAACTTATTTATATACCGCAGACAAGGTAGAAGGTCCGTGGGAAAAACGCACCATCGAGGGCTTCTACCACGACTGTTCCCTGCTCTTTGATGATGACGGCAGAACCTATATTGTATACGGTAACCGTCACATCCATTTGACCGAGTTGAAGGAAGATTTGAGCGGTCCAAAGCCGGGCGGTCTTGACCGGATTGTAGTAAAGGATGCGGATGGTCCGTTCCTTGGTTACGAAGGCACCCACATGTATAAGATTAATGGCAAGTATTATCTGTTTTTCATTCATTCTCTGCAGAATGAATGGAAGCGTACCGAGGCCTGCTTTGTGGCAGATTCCTTAGAAGGTGAATTTACAGGCGGCGATGTGTTAAACGATGACATGGGTTATTGCAATTCCGGCGTTGCCCAGGGAGGCATTGTAGATACACCGGAGGGCAAGTGGTATGCCGTTTTATTCCAGGACAGGGGCGCTGTGGGAAGAATTCCGGTGCTGGTTCCGATGACCTGGGAAGGAGACTTCCCTGTACTCGGGGTAAACGGAAGAGTGCCGCTGGATTTTGAGGTAACCTCCACCCGTCCGGACCATGAGTATGAGCCGCTGGTAGGCAGCGATGACTTTAAGTTTGAAGCAGGACTTTCTGCGGAGGAAGAAGCAAGAAAGTACGGTTCCTTCGGTTTTAAGAGCGCATGGCAGTTTAACCATGAGCCGGAGCTTTCCCTGGTACATTGTGATGAGGAAAAGGGAGTTCTTTGGTTAGAAACCAATGTCCTTTGCGACAGCCTTGTGAAAGCAAGAAATACCCTGACCCAGCGCATGCTGTATCCGGGCTGTGCCGCAGAGGTAACCTTAGATTTCAGCAAGATGAAGGACGGAGACTACGCAGGTCTCTGTGTATTACAGAGCTGCTATGGTTTTGTTGCGGTAACCAAGCGCGACGGTAAGGCTTATGTGGTAATGCAGAACAGAGAAGCTGCAAAGCCTGGCATGACAGACTATAACGAAGATGATTTAACAAAGGAATGGGAAGCAGTTGAGATTGAGGGTGATACTATCACTTTAAAGGTGGTGGCTGATTTTACCAACATGAAGGATACTGCGAAGTTCCTGTATAAGAAGGGTTGGGGTTATAACAAGATTGGCACCGATCATAAGATGTACTTTAAGTTAGACCACTTTACCGGCTGCCGTTTTGGTTTGTTTATGTATTCCACCGAGGAATCCGGCGGTCAGGCAGGCTTTAGCAATTTTATATATAAAGAAAGATAGATGAAAACGCTTTCAATTTCTGTAACATTATGTTATACTGAATAAAAATGTATAAAAATACAGAAAAGAGGGCGGAAATATGAATATAAATGAACCGGTACAAATGGTGGTAAACGAAGTAAAAAAAGCAGTCACCGGTAAGGATGACTGTATTTATAAGGCGTTTGCGGCAATTTTGGCGGGCGGCCATATTTTAATTGAGGACGTGCCGGGTGTAGGTAAAACTACACTTGCAACAGCGTTTTCTAAGGCGCTTTCCCTGGAAAATCACCGTATGCAGTTTACTCCGGATGTCATGCCGGCGGATATTCTCGGATTTAACATGTTCCGAAAGGAAACCGGAGATTTTGTTTATTATCCGGGTGCCATTATGTGTAATTTATTTTTGGCAGATGAAATTAACCGTACCTCTCCTAAGACACAGTCGGCGCTGTTGGAGGTAATGGAAGAAGGATGCGTTACCATCGATGGCGAAACCAGAAAGGTACCGGACCCCTTTATTGTTATGGCAACCCAGAACCCAAAGGGAAGTTCAGGAACCCAGCTGCTTCCGGAATCCCAGCTGGACCGGTTTATGATTTGTATGAGTATGGGTTACCCGGAATTAAAGGATGAAGTTGAAATATTAAAGGGAAAGAGCACCTCTTCCATAGAAGAAGTAAAGGCGGCGCTTTCCTTAGAACAGTTAATCGCCATGAAGGAACGGGTGGAAGAGGTTTATGTCAGCGACCGCTTATTTTCTTATGTGGCAAGCCTGGCACAGGCAACCAGAGAACATCAGTATATTGAGTTGGGACTCAGTCCGCGAGGCTCCATCGCCTGCGTACGTATGATTAAGGCATGGGCCTATTTAAAGGGCAGGGATTACGTATTGCCGGAGGATGTGGCAGAGGTGTTTTTAGATGTGGCAAAGCACCGCATTGTGTTGAACACTAAGGCAAGAGTGGCAAGAGTTTCCGCAGTGGGAGTACTGCAGGAAATTCTGGCAAAGATTAAGCAACCGACATCATATATGAGGAAAGAATAAACCGTGATTAGTATTTGGAACTACCTGTTGGTAATGGGCATAACTTTATATGTGGCATTTATGTATCACAGCACCGCAACGATGCTGCTTTTCTACATGGAAGCAGCATTGTTTGCGGTGGCTTTTTTTAGTGTGGTGTTCCGAGGTTTTAAAATCCGCGGTTACATCGAGGTGCCGGTAGGCATTGCAGAGCGCGGCAGGGAAAGTCTTGTGAAATTGACAATTACCAATCAGTGTTTTCTGACAGTTAACCGTATGCAGGCATTGATAGTAGTAAACGATGTGATGCGGGGCAGAAAAAAGCGGTATCGGATGACGTTGCCGGCGGTGCCAAAAGGAGAAAGCGAATATATCCGCTCGGTTTCCTTTTCCGGTACGGGTAATTATGAAATTACATTGCGGAAGCTGAGAATATATGATATTACGGGAATTCTTTCGTTGAATATCCCGGTAAAAAAGCAGGGTGCGGTACAGGTTATGCCGGAGCTTCATGATGTGCCGGTAAGACTCACACAGGCGACCAAAAACTTCTATGGGGAAGCGGATGTTTACGATGAAAATCAGCCTGGACACGATAAGAGCGAGTTATTTCAGGTGCGGGAATACCGTCCGGGAGACCGTCTGCAAAATGTGCACTGGAAGCTGACGGCAAAGCAGGACGAGCTAATCGTAAAGGAATATTCCCTGCCAAAGGCATGCCCGGTACTTTTATTTTTATCCTATCGTCCGGGGAAGAAAAAGCAACTGCTGCATTACTTGGAATTGGTATCAAGCTTGTCGTTTTCTATTATGGATGCAGGTTGTCCTCACTATGTGGTGTGGTATGACGGTGCAACGGCGGACGTCATGCGTATCCGGGTGGATGACGAAGAAAGCCTGTTTTATATGATTGGTGTTTTGATGCGGGTGCACTGGGTGCGCTACAAGGAAGATATCAGAGAAAGATACAAGGATAAATATAGGCAGGAGCCGTATGTCTGGGCATTGACTGTGGATGAAAAGCTGCAGCTTTACAAAGAGAAAGAACTACTAATCCGATACTCGGGAAAGAAGCTTCGTACTTCCCTGGGGCAGATAGAATTGTTGTTGTAGTATAAGGTTTAAGGAGAACGGGATGAAATTGCGACAGGGTCCGCAGTGGAAAAACACTGCCGGTTTGCAATGGAATAGGGAAAATGTGGTGGGAGTACTGGCAGCCATTGGTGCTGCGGTAATCTTCGACCTTCTTTGTGTACTCTTTTTTCTGTATTCTTCCTGTCATATGGTTGGGATGGTATATCCAATGACGGAGTACAGTCCTGCGTTTTCTGTCAGGGCAGTTTGGTTTGTGTTATTAATCAGTCTGCTATTTGAGACAACGGTGTATATTAAAAGGCTACCACGGGTAATTATCCGATGGGGAGTTTTTCTTTGCAGTGTATGGATTATCGTGCGTATCGTGCTTCGGGAAGAAGTGCTTGATAAACTGGTATCCGGGTTTTGGAACGTGGCATACCATTATGTGGAAGCCTGGAATGAGTATTTCAGTGCTGATTGGTATTGTCCGGAAGGAAATGCGGAAGTTGGCTTATATTTTGTAGAGGCAGTACTGCTGGCAGGAGTACTGATGTTATTCTGGCTGGCGAAGCTTTCCTGTAAAAATATGATAATGGCAATGGTTCCGTTGCTTTTATTCTCGGCGGGGCTTGTGATAGGCGTAGATCCATCGGAACAGGGTACTA
The DNA here is from genome assembly GCA_045593825.1 of Lachnospiraceae bacterium. Lineage (GTDB taxonomy): Bacteria > Bacillota > Clostridia > Lachnospirales > Lachnospiraceae > SIG299. The sequence continues at coordinate 22,000 of JAZNXI010000078.1, read as the reverse complement.
TTTTATTGTTTTTCGGAATTCTTCTGTCGATAAATCAACGGGAAAACGATCCGGATTTTAACCCATCCGAGGATAAAAAAGGTAAACGGGGACGGTTTTCCGGTTTTGGATGGGGAATTCCTGCTCTGTTGTTTGTGGTATTGTACTTTATTGTTTTTGCTGCAGGAAATGCATCGGCGGAAAAAGCGGTAACCGAATATGCCGGGAAAGCAGAGGATTTTGTCCTGAAGACCGCTAATTCCGTGGCGGATTGGAAAATCTGGCGTATGGTGGATGATCCGGGCGGTGTGGAAAAAAAGATAGAAGGTATCTTAGGTATTACAGACTATAATTATGAGCAGTTAAGCAACCGCAGTCCGGTATTTGAAAATACCCCTGTACTTCTGGTCACAATGGAAGATATGCCTTCGGAAACCATGTATTTAAAGGGATTTTATGCAGATGTGTACAGTAATGGTATCTGGGAGCGGAATACGGAGAGTTTTGCGGAATTCTGCCGTGAAGAAGATGTGGCTCCGGAGACTTTGGCGGAGCAACTGGGTACGCTTGGTGTCGGGAAATTAAAAACGAGATATAACGTAAAAAGATTAGCTTCCCATAGTTCCGGTGTTGAGTTTAATATTTTTTATTATGAACCGGATACGGTAAAGGCATATTTGCCGTACTTTATGGAGGAATCCCTGGAGGGAGTTTACGCAGAAGAAGAAGGAAATTATAAGAAGCGCCTAAGCGTGGAAGAAATTTCCGGCACGACGTGGGCACATAGCGGAAGCTATGATACCAGACTGCGGAATTTTGCTCAGGGTATTGCTTATCCGTGGGAAACAGATTATGAAAAATATGTCATGGAGCAGTATCTTGTGGTTCCCGATAATATGCCTACCGTAAAGAAAGTAGCGGAAGAACTTTCCGGCGAGGATATTAACCGGACCAAACTGGGGGTTATCAGTTCAAAAAATAATGAGCGTCTGGCGAAAGCCTTTCTGGTGGCTGACTGGTTGGGCAGAAATACTACCTACAGTCAGAATCCGCCTAGACTTCCTTGGGGAGAAGACCCGATTGAATTTTTCCTTGGAAACGGTAAAATCGGTTATTGTATGCATTATGCCAGTGCAGCAGTCATGATTTTGCGGGAAATGGGTGTACCGGCGAGGTATGCATCCGGTTATGTGGTGCCAAGGACTTCTTTTGAAGAAGATAGTAAGAATTTTGTAGCAGAGGTTATAGATAACCAGGCTCATGCTTGGGCGGAAATCTTTTTGGAGGATGTAGGCTGGGTTCCGGTGGAGGTGACGGCAGGATATAGTACGCTGATACCAACGCCAACGCCTACACCTACACCAACCAATACGCCAACGCCGACGCCGACTCCGACGAATACTCCGACCCCTACGCCTACCAACACACCAACACCGGGACCAACAATGGTTCCGACAGTGGCGGCGGGAACACCTGCGCCGGGGCAGCCAACTCCGGAAGCGGGAGAAACACCGATGCCAACGGGTAGTGCTTCGTTACCACCGATGGGAGAACCAACTATTGCTTTGATGGCAACCTCAACCCCAACCCCTACGCCGACTCCGACGCCGGCACCGTTGACGGACAGTTCAGAGCTTGGCAATGAGATTAATCAATCCGGTATCGAAGGAGTAAAAGGAGAAGAAGAAGGACAGGAACAACGTCCGGAACCGGAGCTTCCGCCGGGAATGAAGCAAAATAACTGGAAATCAACTTTCGGTAAGAGTTTTCTTATTGTAATTGCGGTGATTGTAATTGCTTTGATATTGTTATCCCCGGCTACTTTGGTGGATCGCTTCTTCCGGCTGGAAAAAATATCCCACCGCCGTATTAAAAAGGAAATGAAGCGGAAGGGTAATGCCCGCGCCATAAAGATGTTGAACCGTGCGATTTACCGCAAGCTTTGCTTCAGCGGCATGGTAAAAAAGAATTGTACGGATTTAGAATATGAAGCAGCACTGAAAAGCAATTTCTCCGTATTGTGGCCACAGGACTGGGAACGTTATATGGACATTGTAAAGGCTGCGGAATTTTCCTTAAGAGATTTTACGGAAGAAGAAGTAGAGTTCTGTTACAAGATTTACAGGGATATCATCTACTAAACACACAAGCTTTTTAATGCGCTATATAAAATAAAAATCGGTATTTCCTTAGCACGGCTTCGGGGCTGCAGTTGCAGCAGCCGGGGCGTGCGGGGAAATACCGATTTACTTATTTTAGTGAATCTTAATGGTCGTGAACTGCTTCACCTGCTTCGGATGGCTTCACAAGGAAGATGCTGACAAGCAGGGAAATAACGTATAATGCTAAGGTTGCATATAATACATACTGGTAACCGGTTGGATTTACGGTGTTGCCGTCAATCACAACTTCTTCGCCAAAGTGCTTTACGATTAAGGCAGCCATCTGGTTACCAACAAGACCTGCAAAGCCCCATGCGGATAAGGTGATACCGTGGATGGCACTGATGCTGCCCATTCCGTAGTGGTCGGAAAGAAGTGTAGGTACATTGGAGAAACCGCCGCCGTAGCCTGCATTTACCATGAAGATAAGTGCAAGTACAAGTACGATAGCAAGGATGTTGCCGTTGCCGTTTGCAATACCGCCGGTAAATACAACAAGTGCGGTAAGTGCGATGGAGATGATGAAAATCATCTTATATACAGTGTTTCTGTCCTTCATTTTGTCTGCCCAAGCGGAGAAACCAAGACGTCCGCCTGCATTAAAGATAGCGGAAACAGTGGAGATGATACCAACAGAACCGGCAAGACCGAGACACTTGATAATCATCTTTTCCTGGGAAATAAGTGCAAGACCGCAGGTAATGTTTAAGAAGAACATTAACCAGATACCAACGTAGTTGCTGATAGGTCTTGTCTTAAGAACCTGCATGATGCTTGGCTTTGCTTCCTTGCCCTGAGGCTCGTGCCAGCCTTCCGGCTTCTTAAGGAGCAGGTGGCCAAGGAACATCATAACAAAATAAACAGCTGCTAAGATGTAGAACATCTTGAAGATGCCGCCTTCGCCAAGGTTAGCAAGTAAGGACTGCATGATTGGGCTTGCGATAGCCTTTGCTGCACCAAAGCCTGCTACGGCAAGACCGGTAGCAAGACCCTTGCGGTCGGAGAACCAAAGCATGAGAGTCTTAACCGGGGAAAGATAACCGGTACCAAGACCGATACCCATGATAAGACCATAGCATAAGTAAATACCAAGCAGTGCTACAATGCTGCCCGGATTTTTACCGCCGTACCAGATGAAGAAACCGGTACCCGCCATACCACCTGCAAAGCAGAGGGTTGCGATTAAAGAGGACTTGTGAATGTCCTTTTCTACTACGTTGCCTAAAAATGCTGCGGACATACCTAAGAAGAAAATTGCGAAACTGAATGCCCACTCGGTTGCTCCCTTAGTGTGTCCGATGTAGTCAGCGATTTCCTGGCTGAAAATGGACCAGCAGTATACAGTACCGATACTGCAGTGGAGTAAGAGCGCAGGGATGGCTGCTCTGAACCACTTGTTGTTCTTTAAATTTTTCATTTTTCTCTCTCACTTTCTTATTTAAAATATAAAAAGTAATAGTAATATAAACATCTTGCTTATTATACACCTAGGTGTAAGCGTTTTCAAGTGGCAAATGTGAAAAAATTATCAAAGGTTTTGGGCGGGATTTGTGAAATGTGACAAAAGCATTTCTAATTATTTTTTAATGAAAACTATATTGCAATATAGAATAGTATGTGGTAATATATACCCAACAAAACAAAATATTCACAGATTGGAGGAATTACATGAACGCACAATTTAAAAAAGGTGCCCTGGAGCTCTGCGTGTTGTCCCAGTTAAAGAACGCAGACCGGTACGGATATCAGCTGACAGATGCGGTATCCCAGGAAATGGCCATTGCACCCGGAACTCTTTATCTGGTGCTAAAGCGCTTAAAGGAAGAGAATCTGGTGGAAACCTATCTGGTGGAATCCGATGAAGGCCCGGCAAGAAAATATTACCATTTAACAGAGGCAGGAAGAACCCGTCAGCAGCAGTTAGTAAACGAGTGGCAGGAATTTGTGGCGGCAGTCGGCCGTTTAGTGGAAGCAGAGTAAAGGAGGAGATAACAATGAAAAGAGAAGAATATATGGGCGCCCTGCAGAGTGCATTAGCAGGTTTTGATGAGGAATTGGTACAGGAGATTGTTTCCGATTATGAAGAACGTTTCCGCGTTGGTATGGAAAAAGGTAAGACAGAGGAGCAGGTAATTGCAGAGCTTGGCAGCATCAAAGACTTGGTAGAGGAACTGACAGAGATGCAGCCGGGTGCCGGTGCGGCTACAGGAGAGAATCCTAAGGTAACAATTACCATGGAGGGCGAAAATATTCACTGGGAAAAGGATTCTTCAGAAACCGGCAAGCAGTCCGGTACCTATTATCAGGAAAAATCCTTTGCGGAAACCTTCGATGCAGCCATGAAGAAATTCGGCAAGGTGTTTGACAGTGTTATGAAGGAAGCCGGCAAGGTAATTGAGGATGCGGCTGAAAAGATGGAGTATCATTTTGAGGAAGCAAAAAGGAATCATTATTACACCTATAACGGTGACGGGTCCTATACCTATGAGGGCAGTGAAAAGGACGCAGAGGGAGAACCGAATGTAGAACAGTCCGCAGAAGGTACGGAGGGCTGTCGCAGAGTTGTGGTGGATGCGGACCTTGCGGATGTTAAAATCCGTTCTACCGGAGATTTATTGCCAAGAGCAGTGTGCCATTATTATTCCCACAAAACTGCGATGCTGTATCCGTTTTATGCAAAGCAGGAGGGGGATACCTTCTATGTGGGTGTACGCCGCAACCAGGAAACGGAGAAGAAGAGCGGATTTTTCCAGTTTAGTATGTCTCCGTCCATTGAAATTGAATTATTCCTGCCGGCAGGCGTTGTGTTGGTAGAGGGCGGAAGCTCCAGTGGTGATTTTGAATTGAATGAAATATCTCCGGCGGAGTTGGTGCTCCGTACCAAGAGCGGAGATATCAACACGAATCACCTGGTATGCGACCGCATCCATATGAATACCATGAGTGGAGATATCAACCTGGCAAATACTATTGCAAAAACAACTTCACTTGGAACCAAGAGCGGTGATTGTAATGTAGAGCATCTGGAGGGTGTAGACGGCGTGGCAAACCTGAACATCGGAACTGCCAGTGGTGATGCTAATGTGAAAAATGTACAGGCTGCAACAGTAGAAATCAGTACGGCCAGCGGTGATGTGGATGCAGCTTTCCTGATTTGTACCAAAGCAAAGCTCCATGCGGCCAGTGGTGACCTTGATGTCGTGGATTGCTCCGGTGAATTTTTAGAAGCCGGTACGGCCAGTGGTGATATCAGTGTAAAGGCATCCTGTAAAAAGTACAGTTTAAATACCAGCAGCGGCGAGATAAGCTTAGAAAGCGGTATGGATGCGGATGTCATTGCACACAGCACTTCCGGAGATGTAGATGTACGAATTGTGAACGCGCAGGAAACCTATCAGGTATCCATGCACAGTGTATCCGGGGAAAGTACTACCTATGGACAGACAAAATCCGAAAGTACTGTCCCAACCAGAACCATTGAAGCAAAAACTGTTTCCGGCGACATAAATGTAAGATTTTTATAGTGTCATAAGACTTGTTTTTCTTACGGCCTCCTAGTATAATAGAGTATATTGGGCAAATATGATTCTATTATACATAGGAGGTCTTTTTATGGTTAAACATATTATTTTATGGCAGTTAAAGGATGAAATACAGGGAGAAGAAAAAGAAAATATAAAGGCAGGAATTAAAGCAGGCTTAGAAGGTCTTGCAGGACAAATTCCGGGTCTTATCGACATAAAAGTACAAACAGAATGTCTGGCATCTTCCAATGTAGATGTGATGCTTGACTCTACATTTGTAGACGAAAGCGCGTTAAAAACTTACGCAAGTCATCCTGCACATGTGAAAGTGGCAGATAATAATGTACGTCCGTTTACCAAAACCAGAGCATGCATGGATTTTGAAGCGTAAGCACGGCGAAAAATGTCGAATACGAGAGTCGTAGAATGTATGCAGAAAAAACGACAGAAAAGAGGAGAATAATGAAGTACAGAAAGTACGTTTTGCTGCTGATGACAGCAGCAACCCTCCTGCTTGCGGCAGGATGCGGCAAAGAAACAAACCAGCCGGTATCCGGCACACCAACCGTGGCAGCAACCAATGCACCGACAGAAACTGCGGCTCCAACCGCCACATCTACGCCAACGCCGACTCCGGCACCAAGTACAGAGGAACTGTTTGACGCTTACACGGAGCAGTTGTTTTTAAACGAAATTGCTTTAAATACCATCAATTTGCACTATACACTGGCATATCCGGAAAACTTCGGTATTACCGAATATGAGCCAAGCCTTGGTTCCTTTGATGTGGAAGAAATGAAGCAGTCCTACAATGAAATGAAGGTTCTTAAGGAAGAACTGGAAGCATTTCCGTATGAGGAACTGACAAAAGACCAGCAGTTTACTTATGATATCATCATGGATTACATAGAAACCGAGCTTTCGGTGGAGGACCTGCTCCTTTATTCCGAAGTTCTCGGTCCGGTAACCGGTTATCAGGCACAGCTGCCGGTATTGTTGGCAGAGTATAAATTCCGCACAGTAAGGGATGTGGAAGATTATCTTGCCCTGGTTGGCCTTGTGGACGAACTGTTTGCTGAGTTGATAGAATTTGAACAGGCAAAATCCGAAGCAGGTTTATTTATGCCGGATTATGCGGCCGAGGCAATTATCGACCAGTGCCGTCAGTTTATCGAGACACCGGAAGATAACTACATGATTGATGTGTTTGAAACAGAGATTAATGCAGTGGAAGGCCTTACGGAAGACCAGAAGCAGACCTACATTACTAAGAATAAAGAACTGATTACCACAGAACTGGTAGCTGCTTATCAGTCCCTGATTGACGGTCTGGAAGCATTAAAGGGTACCGGAACCAATGATAAGGGTCTTTGCTATTACGAAGACGGTAAGCGTTATTACAATTATCTGGTGCGCAGTCTTACCGGTTCCTCCCAGAGTGTATTTGATTTACTGGTAGCCACCGACCAGCATATCAGTGCCTGCATTATGCAGATGCAGAGTATTATGCTGAAAAATCCGAATGTGCTGAATGACTGGGATACGTATGAGTTTTGTGAAAGCGATCCGGATAAGATTCTGGAAGATTTAATCGTAAAAATTAAGGATGATTTTCCTGAGCTTCCGGTGGAGGCAAATTATGTTATCAAGTATGTACATCCTTCCATGGAAGAGCACATGAGTCCGGCCTTTTACCTGACACCGCCGGTGGATGATACCAAGAATAATACCATTTATATCAATAAATCCCAGGTGACCAGAGACTTATATACTACGATGGCTCACGAAGGGTTCCCGGGACATTTGTACCAGAATGTGTACACTTCCTCCCAGAACCTTCCGCTAATCCGGAATATGTTTTCCAATCAGGGTTATTCTGAAGGTTGGGCAACCTATGTGGAATACTATGCATATGGTATCGGCGGTTTAAATGAAGACCTGGCCGCTGTACTCATGTTAAATAATGCGGCAACCTTAGGAATTTATGCTTATGTGGACATGGGGGTTCACTATCTTGGCTGGGGTGTAGAAGAAGTAGAGCAGTTTTTAGCTAATTATGGATTAAATGCGGAGGCGGCACAGCCGATGTTCGAGATTATGGTGGAAGAACCCGCCAATTATCTAAGCTACTACATCGGTTATCTGGAATTTTTAAATCTTCAGGATGCTGCAGAAAAAGCATGGGGTGAAAATTACAGTTTAAAGAAGTTCCATGAAGCAGTACTGACTCTTGGCCCTGCACCGTTTGAACTGTTAGAAGAAGCAATAAAGGTTTACGAATAGGAGAAGAATAATCATGGATATGAACTATCTCGTCCAGAGAAGAATTAATGCAAGGAAGGCGTACCGGCGCAAGGTAATCGCAACCATTGCCCTCAGTGCCATTCTTTTGGTGTTGATTGTTGTGGGACTAATCAAAATCATTATGGACGAAAAAAAGACAGAAGATGCAAATAAGGGTACTAATGTGTCCGAAAATATTACACCGGGGCTCGACGGAGAAAATCCGGGCAGTACAGGCGGAAATAATGCAGAATCTTCCGGTGGGGAAACTCAGGGAAGTACAGTGGCAGCGACTCCGGAACCAACACCGACGGAAGCACCAACCCCAACTCCGTTACCAAAAAAACTGGTAGCTATCGACCCTGGTCATGGTGGCGAAGACTTGGGAAGTACCCGTCAGGGCTTGTATGAAAAGGATGCTAATCTGGCCATTGCCATGTTCTTAAAGAAAGAACTGGAAGATGCAGGATATGCGGTATTTATGATTCGTGATACCGATGTTACTTTAGAAAATAAAGAACGTCCGGCGGCAGCTATTGCAGCTGAGGCAGATATCTATGTCAGCATTCATTTAAATTCCCTGGATGCCGACAGTGATGCAACCCAGGGCGCTGAAGTATGGTACGCTGATAAGCGCAACGACGGCAGTGATGTGCTTGCCCAGTATGTAATCGATGAGCTGTGTAAGGTAATTGATACCAGAAACCGTGGCATCAAGATGAGTAACAATCTGATTGTGCTGAAATATAACGAAATGCCGGCATGCCTGGTAGAGTGTGGTTTTATTACTTCCGAAACCGAACGTGCAAAGCTGTTTGATCCGGAATACCAGCAGAAGGTTGCGAAGGGAATTTTCAACGGTATTCAGAAATATTTGCCTTTGGAGTAGCAGAATATGTCACAAGGATTTATAAAGAAAATTAAGACGGATTATGGTCACACTATTTACGCCAGCTACATAGGTTACATAACCCAGGCGATTGTAAACAACTTTGTACCATTGTTATTTTTAACCTTTCAGTCACAGTATGGTATCAGCTTAGAAATGCTTGGTTTACTGGTAACCATCAACTTTGGTGTCCAGTTATTTGTTGATTTTATCGCTGCCAAGTTTATAGACAAAATCGGATACCGCATTGCTATTGTAGCAGCCCATGTTTTTAGTGGGGCGGGTTTGATTGGGCTGGCAGTGTTTCCTGAACTTCTGCCGCCGTATGCGGGTATTGTTCTGGCAATTGTTTTCTATGCCATCGGCGGTGGTATTCTGGAGGTGCTGGTAAGTCCGATTGTAGAAGCTTGTCCGACTACCAAAAAGGAAGCAGCCATGAGCTTACTTCATTCTTTTTATTGCTGGGGCCATGTGTTTGTTGTTTTGGCAAGTACGTTATTCTTTACTTTAGCGGGTATTGAAAACTGGAAGTGGATGGCAGTTCTTTGGGCCATCATTCCGTTTGCTAATGCCGTGTATTTCAGTCTTGTGCCGCTAGCTAACATAGTGGAAGACGGCAAAGGTATGACATTAAAAGAGTTGTTTAAAAACAAGACATTCTGGATTTTGTTTTTACTGATGATTTGCTCCGGAGCCTCCGAGCAGGGCATGAGCCAGTGGGCCTCTGCTTTTGCGGAATCCGGATTAAAGGTGTCCAAAACCGTGGGCGATTTGGCGGGGCCGTGTTTGTTTGCTCTGCTGATGGGTGCCTCACGTGCGCTGTACGCCAAATTAAGCGACAAAATCAGTTTAAAGGCAGCAATGATAGGCTCCGGTTGTTTGTGCGTCGTATGCTACCTTTTAGCGGCCTTTGCACCACATCCTGTGCTTGGCCTTATTGGTTGTGCCGTGTGCGGTTTTTCCGTAGGTATTATGTGGCCTGGAACCTTCAGCCTTGCCTCTAACTCGTTGCCGGCAGGCGGAACAGCCATGTTTGCGTTTTTAGCGTTAGCGGGCGACCTTGGCTGCGGCTCCGGTCCAACCATTGTCGGTGCAGTGGCAGAACGGTTCGGTGACGATTTAAAGATTGGTGTTTTGAGTGCCATTGTGTTTCCGATATTGCTGGTGGTAGTGAATATACTATTGAAGGATAAATCAAGAGAATAAGGTTCTAAACAGAAAAAGCCGGTCGCATGACCGGCTTTTTCTATCTTTTACGCCTCTTTATAGGCCTTCAATATCATTTCTTTCGCCCGTTTTCCGTCTTCCTTAGTGAGCGCCTGTACGCCCTCTAACGGATACGGAATACCCAGGTTTTTGTATTTTACCGTGCCCATCTGGTGGAACGGTAACACTTCTAAACCGACAACATTTTTAAACTGTTTCATCAGCCTGCCCAGATTCGCTAATTGTTCCGGCGTGTCGGTAATCTCCGGTACCAGTACATGACGGACAACCATCGGAATTTTCTTTTCGGCTAAAAGCTTGGCAAAGGCGAGAGGGGCATCGTTATACATGCCTGTGAGCTTTTTATGCTCCTCGCGGTCGCTGTGCTTAAAATCAAGAAGAACCAGGTCGGTGTAAGAAAGCAAAGTTTCAAAGTCTTCCCGGCGGGCTTCGTTGTAGGTAGCTGCAGAAGTGTCAAGGCAGGTATGAATGCCCTGTTCCTTGGCTTTTTTAAACAGCGTGGTTAAAAAGTCAAGCTGCATCAGTGGCTCGCCGCCGCTGGCAGTAATGCCGCCCTTTTTGTAAAAGCTGATATTCTTTTGATAGCCTGCCAGAAGCTCATCCACCGTCATTTGAGTGCCGCCCTGTGGTGTCCAGGTGTCCGGATTATGGCAGAATAAACAACGAAACGGGCATCCCTGGAAAAATACCACATATCGGATGCCCGGTCCATCTACAGTTCCAAATGTTTCGACAGAGTGTATTGCTCCGGAATTACATTCCTTCATGGAAAGTTCTGGAGATAACTTCGTCCTGCTGCTCCTTGGTTAACTTGTTGAAGTTAACAGCGTATCCGGATACACGGATAGTGAGCTGAGGATACTTCTCAGGATGAGCCTGAGCGTCTAATAAAGTTTCCTTTGTAAATACATTTACGTTTAAGTGATGACCACCCTTTTCAACATATGCATCGAGCATGTTTACTAAGTTATCGATCTGATTTTCGCTAACGGACATGATAGTTTCCTCCTTTATTTTAGTCTATATCCACTCCGAACACAATATCTTGTTTGGAGTGGAATTGTATTATACTATATTTTGATGAATTAGTCAAGCTTCATGCCATCTACATTGAGGGCATCGCCTGCGAAGAATACATCGTCATCCTTACCAAGTGCACCAGGAATAATGGAGAAGGTATTGGAGATACCGTCCTGTGCATACTTGAATGGAAGCTTGGATACGGAGCTTAAGGAAGCGATAGCACCATTCTTATCACGGTTGTGCATTGGGTTAGCACCAGGAGCGAATGGTTCGCCGGCCTTTCTACCATCCGGAGTAGAACCGGTATTCTTACCGTAAACTACGTTGGAAGTGATAGTAAGGATGGAAGTGGTTGGGATACCGCCACGGTAAGTGTGAACGCCGCCAACATAACCCATGAATGTGCTTACTAAATCATAAGCAAGGTCATCTACACGGTCATCATCGTTACCATACTTAGGGAAATCGCCTTCTACTTCGTAGTCAACAACAATACCGTTCTCATCACGGATTGTCTTAACCTTTGCATACTTGATAGCGGATAAGGAGTCAGCAACTACGGAAAGACCTGCAATACCGGTTGCGAACCAACGTGTTACGTTCTTATCGTGTAATGCCATCTGTAATCTTTCGTAGCAGTACTTATCGTGCATGTAGTGGATGATGTTTAAGGTGTTTACATATACCTTTGCTAACCACCACATCATATCCTTGTAACGATCCCAAACTTCATCGAAGTCAAGGTATTCGGAAGTGATTGGACGGAACTTAGGACCAACCTGCTTCTTGGAAACTTCATCCACACCACCGTTGATAGCGTAGAGGAGACACTTAGCCAGGTTAGCACGAGCGCCGAAGAACTGCATTTCCTTACCAACTCTCATGGAGGATACGCAGCAAGCGATAGCGTAGTCATCACCGTGAGTTACTCTCATTAAGTCATCGTTCTCATACTGGATGGAAGAGGAGATAACGGAAGTCTTAGCACAGAACTTCTTGAAGTTTTCAGGAAGTCTTGTGGACCATAATACGGTAAGGTTTGGTTCCGGAGCGGTACCTAAGTTAATTAAAGTGTGAAGGAAACGGTAGGACATCTTTGTTACAAGTGTACGGCCGTCGATACCCATACCACCGATGGATTCGGTTACCCATGTTGGGTCACCGGAGAACAGTGCGTTGTATTCAGGTGTTCTTGCGAACTTAACAAGACGAAGCTTCATTACGAAGTGGTCTACGAATTCCTGAATCTGCTCTTCTGTGAAAGTACCGTTTGCAAGGTCACGCTGAGCGTAGATGTCAAGGAAGCTGGAAGTACGTCCGAGGGACATAGCAGCACCGTTCTGCTCCTTAACTGCTGCAAGGTAACCGAAGTAAGTCCACTGAATAGCTTCCTGTACATTCTGAGCCGGTCTGGAAATATCAAAACCGTAGATGTTACCAAGTTCCTTTAATTCTTCTAATGCACGAATCTGCTCGGATAATTCTTCGCGGTTTCTTGTTACATCAGAGTACATAGTCTTACGTGTGGTAGCCTTCTGGTGCTGCTTATCTGCGATAAGACGGTCAACACCGTAAAGAGCTACACGACGGTAGTCGCCAATGATACGGCCACGGCCGTAAGCATCCGGAAGACCGGTAATGATGTGGCTGGAACGGCAGGCACGCATTTCTGGTGTGTAAGCATCGAATACACCAGCGTTGTGTGTCTTTCTATGCTTTGTGTAGAACTCTACGATAGCAGGGTCTACAGTGTAGCCGTTATCTTCACAAGCCTTAACTGCCATACGGATACCGCCGTTTGGCTGAAGTGCGCGCTTAAATGGCTTATCAGTCTGGAAACCTACGATGGTTTCCTTATCTTTATTTAAATAGCCAGGGCCATGGGAAGTGATAGTAGAGATGATGTGGGTATCCATATCAAGGACACCACCCTTTGCCAGCTCTTCCTTTGTTAATTCCATTACCTGTGCCCATAAATCCTTTGTGTTCTGGGTTGCGTCACATAAGAAGGAATCATCACCTTCGTATGGAGTGTAGTTCTTCTGGATGAAATCACGTACATTGATTTCTTTTACCCAGATACCAGTGTTAAAATTGTTCCACTCTTCTCTCATCTTAGAGTACTCCTTTCTTTATACACGTGTTTTCCACGCTGATTAAGGCCGGTTTTTTTTACCGACTCATTTGAACCACAGACTATGATAGCACTTACATAACTCATTTGTCAATGTTTGAAAGTTAGAATAAGTTAAAAATTTGACAATTTTCTTGTGAAAGTTGCACAAGGAAATGATTTCCTATTTAAAAGTAAAATGGTGTCATCTTGGTTAGTATGATCCGGATATGGTTGAAAAATACCAAAAAGATTAGATTTTTATTAATTTTGCAGAATAGGTATTGACAAGAAAAGTTGTCAATGATATGATTTTTGACAAGAAAAGTTGTCAAAAGAGAGTTTATAAAAAATTACAGAAGGGAGTAGTCAGGTGTGCCATTAAACAACAAGTTAAAAGATTACAGAGCGCTGCTTGGTGTAAATCAGCAGGAAATGGGAAAGCTTGCCGGTGTGTCCCGGCAGACCATCAGTCAGATTGAGAGGGGAGATTATTCTCCATCAGTAACGCTGGCGTTAAAGCTTGCAAAATTGTGCAATGTGACAGTGGAAGATATTTTTCAATACGAGGAGGATGAAAATGAGTAAGGAAAATCTCAGTATTCTTACTGAAAAACAACAGGAGAATAAAAAAGAAGATAAGAAGGCATTTAAGAAATTTGCCTGGACCTTAGTGCTTGCATTTATTGTGGGAATTTTGGTGGGAGTCGGAAGTGCATTTATCGGAGATATACTGGAAAATCAGTCGGCAAAGGAAGCAATTCTTGCGGCACTTCAGCATATTGCCATTTATGGTGGTTATTTCTTTACTACAGTGCTGCTTATAGTCAGTATTGTGTTATATATGAAAAGCCGCAGGGAATATATTGCATGGGATGAGGAAGATGAGGCTGTGCTGGAAAAGTTGGAAACAAAGATTTCCTATATCATCTGGTTTGCAAATTTGATAATGTACGGCTCCTATTTTTTCTTTGCTACAGGCGTTTGGGCAGTGGATCTTGCGGATGCAAAGTGCGCAATGGAGCAGACGGGCAGCGTTTTTTGGTTTTCTCTCGGTACGGTTCTTTTACATATGGCATATGCGTTAATCGTATCCTGTGTGCTTCAGCAGAAAGCAGTAAACCTGACAAAAGAAATCAATCCGGAAAAACAAGGCAGTATTTACGATGCCAAGTTCCAGGATAAATGGCTGGCAAATTGTGATGAGGCAGAACGCTTTGCCACATATAAATGTTCATTCAAAACATTTAAGGTAATGCAGTTGACCGGAATGGTGATGTGGATTATCTGTCTGATCGGCCAGACGGTTTTCGGAACCGGTGTTTTTGCAACCATTATTGTTACAGTTTTAATGATTATTCAGACCTCGGTATACTGTGTGCAGAGTATTTATTTTGCTAAGCATCCGTCTGAGGTTATGAAATAAGGGATTTGCCGGAATGGCAGAAGGGAGATTAACATGTTAGAAGTAAAGAATTTGAAAAAGCAGTATGGAGACAAGGTAGTAGTAGACGACCTTAGTTTTTCCATCAATGAGCCGGGGGTATATGCCCTGCTCGGAACCAACGGTGCCGGAAAAACCACCTCTATCCGTATGATTCTCGGCATGCTTGCCAAAAACGGCGGTGAAGTTCTCTGGAACGGCAAGCCTTTTAACGCAGCTCAGATGAATGTGGGCTATCTGGCAGAGGAAAGAGGTTTATATCCAAAGTATTCCCTGTTGGACCAGTTACTTTATTTTGCATCCTTAAAGAAGGTGCCGAAGAAGATTGCCATGGACCGTATTAAGTACTGGGCGGAGCGCCTGCAGGTGGAAGAATATATTTTCCCGCCAAAGACCGTAAAGGGAAAGGCAGCCAAGGCAAACCGTGCGGACCAATTATCCAAGGGTAATCAGCAGAAGGTACAGTTAATGGCAGCATTGATTTCTGAACCGGAATTTCTTATTTTAGATGAGCCGCTTAGTGGACTTGACCCGGTAAACACCGATTTGTTTAAGGGTATTATCCGAGAAGAAATTGCTAAGAATAAATACTTAATTATGTCCAGTCACCAGATGCCTACCATCGAAGAATTCTGTACCGACATCACTATTATGAACCGTGGTCAGGCAGTACTTCAGGGTAATTTGAACGAAATCAAAAAGAGCTACGGCCGTGTGAACCTGTTTGTAAAGAGCGATTCTGAAATTGCTCCGTATATTCAGAAATTCGGCATTCAAACGGTAGAAAAAATGCCGAGCGAATATCATTTAAAGGTAACGGATGAGCGTCAGGCAAGAGAATTTCTGGCAAGTATGATGCAGGACAATGTCCCTCTGGTTAAGTTTGAACTTCGCGAGCCGTCCCTGCACGAAATCTTTGTAGAAAAGGTGGGCGATGATAATGAAGAAAGATAATGTCAGAGGCTGGAAGGATGTCTTTACCTTTACGCTGACTCAGACATTAAAGAGTAAGACATACATAGTGACCTTAATTATCATGATTGTCAGCGCCATGATTTCCATGCCTGTTATGAATATGCTTATGAAGGGCAATACTGTAGAGGAGTCGGAAAAAAGTGCGGTAGAAAAGGTGTATTTTTATAATATGACTCTTTGCAGGGAGTTGGATTTTGAGAGTGAGTTTCCGGAAAGTTACCGCCACATTGTATTTGAAAATACGGTGGGAGACGTAAAAGAACTGGAAACAAAGCTTCAGGAGGAAGAAGTAAATTCTGTAATCCTGACTCTGATGGAGGATGAAAACTATTGTTATATCCAGTTTATGCGTTCTCCGGACGGTGATGTTACAAACTATGAATTACAACTGCTTGGCCAGTATATCCAAAATGCATATACGAAGGCTAAAGTGGAATTGTTAGGTCTGACGGAAGACCAGATTAAATTTTTTGATACAAGCGTGGTATCTTCCGCCGGTATTGTAGATACAAAAAGTGATTTAATGATTGAGGACACCTCCATTAGTGAGGGTGAATACTGGTTTATTTACGGTATGATGTTTGTTGTACTGATGGTTTGTATTTTAGCATCTACTACGGTGGCAACCTCCATTGTGCAGGAAAAATCTTCGAAGGTTATCGAGTATTTGTTAACTTCCGTAAGACCGCTTGCCATTATTGTGGGCAAGGTATTTGCTATGCTGGTGACTGTAATGATTCAGATGGTTGCCCTGGTGCTTGCCGGATTTGTTTCCACTAAAATCGGCGGTCTGATTACCGGAGACAGTACCAATGTAATTACCCAGTATATGACACCGGAAATGTTGGCAAGCCTGAACTTTGGAAATATTGTTCTGGGGCTCGTTACCGCAGGTGCGGGCATGGTACTTTATGCAACTCTGGCCGGTCTTTGCGGTGCAACCGCAAGCCGTATGGAAGATTCCAGCGAAAGTCTTACATTGTTGTCCATGACCTCCCTTGTTGGCTTTTATATCGGTTTTGGAGCAGCGGGAACCCTGATGGCATCCGGCGAAAATCCATTTGTTACTTTTGCACTTATTTTTCCGATTTCTTCTGCTTTTCTTTTGCCGGCAGCACTTTTAGTGGGAAAGGCAAGTACATGGATTGCTCTGATTGCCATTATAGTACTGTTACTTTCTATTGTACTTATGTTTAAATTTGTTGCAAAGGTATATGAAGGCTTGATTTTACATAATGGCGCCCGCTTGAAAATAAAAGATGTTTTTGCCATGGCAAAGGGTACAAAAAGTAAGAAAAAGGAGGAAAATGCATAATGAAGAATTTTAAAGGCTGGAGAAACGTATTTTCCTTTAATTATAAGCAAAATGCAGGTTCCAAATCCTATATTTTTGTTACTGCCCTGGTGGCGGTTCTGCTTATGGCCGCTGCAATTATCATCAGCATTGTGGCTGCTGCGCCGGATAAAGAGGAAGAGAAGGAAAATGATTACTGTACAGTGGAAACGGCATATGTTTTGGATTTGGCTGACTTGGGTGAACTGAAGTTTGAAGAATGGATTCCTGCACTTTCGGAAGACTATTACAGCAATCTTTCCCTGGTGCAGATAGATAATCTGACGGAAGAGGAACTGAAAGCTAAGGCAGCAAAAGAAGAAAGCGGTTTGGCAGTCGGTGTAGTCATAAAGCAGGAAGGAAATACGATTTCTGTAGCGGCACTTGTGCCTTCTACTTCCGAAGAGCTTTATACATCAGACGGTAAGGAAGTGGCTGATTTAGTTGCCGTGGCAGTGGAACAGGCAAGATTTGAAAAGAGCGGTTTATCTGAATTGCAGATTTCCATGATTAACAAGCAGGCCGCCATTGCCGTGATGGATGCCGGCGAGGAAACCAACGTGGTGGTTTATCTGATACAGTATCTTGCTCCTGCTATTTTTGGCCTGGTATTATATTTCTTGCTTTTATTATATGGCCAGCAGATTAATCAGAGTGTCTCCGTGGAAAAAACCTCTAAGCTGGTGGAAACCCTTCTTACCTCTTTGCATCCGTATGCATTGCTTACCGGTAAGGTATTTGCCATTGTGGCAACGGCCATGCAGCAGTTCTTTATCTGGGTAGCATCGCTGATTGTAGGTATTGTGGCAGGCGGCATGATTTCTGAAGCAATATATCCGGGAACAGAGAGTGGTCTTTCTGTGGCAATCGAATTTATGCGTGCAAACATCGGTGAGAGTGCGTTCTCTCCTGTAGCGGTAGTTCTGGCGCTTATTACCTTCTGCTGCGGTTTCCTGTTTTACTGTGTACTTTCCGGTATGGCAGGCAGCATGGTAAGCCGTCCGGAGGAAGCTGCCAACACTCAAAGCATTTTCACTCTTCCGATTATTGTCAGCTGGCTTGTGTGCTATTTTGGTACACTCATGGAAAAGGAAAGTCTGCTGGTTGTGGCAAGAAATATTCCGTTTACCATTCCGTTCTGTGTGCCGGTGGATTTACTTACCGGTGCAATAGGCATTGGCCAGGGTATTATTTCTACGGTTATTTTGTTGGTATTCTCGGCGCTGGTTATTATGCTGTCCGGTAGAATATACAAGGGCCTGGTGCTTTATACGGGAGAAAAGGTGACCTTAAAGAATGTAATCGGTATTTTAAAGAATAAGAATTAAGCCTTCTTTGGTAAAATGCATAAATTTTTATAAAATACAAATAAAAAATTAGTGAAATAACGAATTGACGAGAAACGTCCGCAGTGGTACAATTTGCACCGTTGCGGGCGTTTTTTGTATAAGTAGAGGAAGAACGCATATATTGGAAATGATGTAGAGAGTACATAATTTAGGGAGTTATGGAGAATGAGACAGCAGGTAGTAAGAGTAGTAAAGGATCAGCCGGTGCTTTGCGTAGCTATTGTGGCTATGTTAATCACTTGCGTGTTTGTGCCGGTAGACGGTGAATATTTGGATTATTTTAATTTACAGACCTTGGCAACACTGTTTTGTACACTGGCGGTGGTAAGTGCCTTCAGTCACATTCATGTATTTGAGATTTTAAGTAAAAGCATTATTCTAAAGCTTGCTAATTTAAGAAGTGCTGTAATTGCTTTGGTGTTCATCACTTTTCTTGGTTCCATGGTGCTGGCAAATGATATGGCATTGTTGACCTTTCTTCCGTTAGGATATTTTGTTCTGCATAAAACGGATAATAAGCAGGCTATGGCATTTACTTTCATTATGCAGAATATTGCTGCAAACTTAGGTGGTATGCTGACTCCGTTTGGTAATCCGCAAAACCTGTATTTATATGCCCATTACCAGATTGGTACGGTGGAATTTATGCAGATTATGTTCCCGAGCTTTTTCATGGCAACCCTGCTGATTTTGGCCATCTGTCTGTTTGTAAAGCCGACACCGCTGACCTTAAAGCGTGATGAAGGTTATGTATTAGACAAACAGAGAACCTTCATTTATTCCGCATTGTTTGTATTCAGCATTTTAATTGTGTTCCGTGTGGTACCGTATGCCTTAGGAACTGCGGTTGTAGTGCTTGCCCTGTTATTCTTAGATAAAGCAGCGTTAAAGGAAGTTAACTATCCGTTACTTCTGACCTTTTGCGTATTTTTTGTATTCAGTGGAAATGCTGCCAGAATTCCGGCGGTAAATGAGTTGTTTAGTACGTTACTTCCAAAGAATACGTTGTTGTTTGGTATTTTGTCCTGTCAGTGTATCAGTAACGTGCCGAGTGCGGTGCTGCTTTCCCATTTTACCATGGACTATGCAAGCCTGCTTCCGGCAGTAAATATTGGTGGTCTTGGTACTCCGATTGCTTCTTTGGCAAGTTTAATTACATTAACTGAGTTTAAGAAGCGTCAGCCGGAAAATTTGGGCAAGTATGTGGCGCTGTTTACAGGACTCAATTTGTTGTTTTTGGTTGTGCTGTACTTGACGCAGGCAAATGTATAATTGCATAAAATTTAAATCAGGCCGGACTTAATGTCCGGCCATTTTTATTTTATGATTCTTTTAACTTTTCAAAAAATGCCATCAGATATTCATAGTAGCGAAGGGCTTCTTCATGACTCTCGGATTCATGATGCAGCTGTACAATAATGTCTCTTTGGCATTTCGGTTTGGAGATTGGTAATAAGGTAATGTCGTTGCCTCTTGGCGTTTCCCAGGTGTGCTGTGGCCAGAAGCCGACACCGATGCCGGCACCAATCAGATTTTTTACTGCAGAAACGTTGTCGCTTTCGAAAGTAACGTTTGGCTTGAAACCGGCGTGAAGGCAAAAACGATCGCAGATGGAGCGGAGGCCCTTGGTTCCGGCTAGGGAAATAACGCTTTTTCCGTCTATTTCATTGAGTGCAACCGTCTTTTTTTTCGCATATTCGGAGCTGACAGGAACGGCTAAAAAAATCTCTTCGGAAAAAATATAAAAGTGGTCTTTGGATATGATTGGCGGCTGATAGGCTTCCCGGGTGAAGATGGTGATATCCGCATCCTCGGTTTCGGTATTTTGTACTACCTGAAAACGGGTTTCCGGGTGCTCCTTCTGATATGCAATCATAATATCGGTAATTAAGGTGGATGCGGCAAGGACATTAATTTTTAAACGATTTTTTTGTTCTCCGGCCAGTGCTCGGAGCTCTTCCGGAATCTCGCCTAGGGTATTAAGCACCGGTTCGATTTTTTTCAATAGATATTTTCCGCAATCGGTGAGTACAATGTTTCGTCCGCTGGTCCGGAATAATTTTACCTCTAATTCCTGCTCGAGGCGGCGGATGCTTTGGGTGAGGGATGGCTGGGCAATGTGAAGCTGCTCTGCCGTTTTTGTAACGTGCTGGGTTTGCGCTAAAGCATAAAAATATTTTAACTGTGTTAATTCCATAAAGAACCTCCGGAATATTATTTTTGTAAAAACTGCACAAGTGAAGAAATAAAATGGGCGTTATACTATAAAATTCGTAAAAATCATAGGACAGAACCTATTAAAACTAATGAAATCATATATTAGACTTTTGAGATTGTCAAGAATATAATGAGACAAACGACAATGAGTGAAGAAAAGGAGAAACGATTATGAGTTCTATTTTAGAAGCAACTATGTTGGTATGTTTTGGCTTGTCCTGGCCAATGAATGTGATGAAGGCACTGAGAGCACGCTCTGCAAAAAACATGAGCCTGCCGTTTATTCTTCTTATTATTGCCGGATATATTGCCGGAATCAGTGCAAAGCTTATGTTAGACCAGGTGAATTATGTACTGGTGGTATATTTTATCAATTTAGCGGTTGTGACACTGAATCTGCTGGTGTATTTCAGAAATAAGAGGCTGGATGCAACAGAGAAAATGGTGCTTGCATAATACAAAGGATATAATAGAGAACGCCATGACGCAGGTTTAACGTCATGGCGTTTGTTGATTTTATAATGTTGCCTTTTGTCCCTTAGCGCCACGCTTTCTGTTTCTTACCTTCTTGGCGGAATATTCCTTTCCGCGATAAGTAAAGAACTCGTCATACGGGCCTACGCTGGTGGCGTAAACAACAAAATCATTTTTATCGAGAGAAATTGCTTTAACGCCGCGGCTCACCTTCTTAAGCTCCGGAACCTCCTCTAATGGGAAGCCGAGGGATAATCCTGCATTGGTGTAAAGGATAACCTTCTGGGTGCAGGAGAGTACGTCCATAGCGGAAAGCTGGGTTAAGCCTACCACAAGGTCGCCGTCTTCCAATTTTGTAGTGGTAACTACACTTCGGTTGGTGTCAAATTCGATGCCGGATACCAGCTTGATATAACCGGACTTTGTGACAAACAGTAACTGGGATTCGAACAAGTCTTCAAAGTTGGTGTAAGCAATGATGTCTTCTTTTCCTACTTTGCAAAGGGTATGGATGAGAACGCCCTTGTCCTTTGGTCTGCCCTTTGGAATAGCAGAGGCTTTTACCTGATACATATTGCCTTCTGCGGTGAAGACACAGAGTTTGTCGGTATTCTTCATCTTAACGGTATTCGGGAAGTCTTTTAATACTTCTTCGCCCTGTTTTGCGATAATGGAAGCTTCGCAGGACTTGGTGTATCCGAACTTGTCGATGAGTACGTAAATGTCTTCAATCTTTTCTTCCACCACGTAGTTGAAAGTAGCAACCTGACTGATTTCGGTACGGCGTGGCTGGTCGAACTTCTTACGGAACTCCTGCAGCTGCTTCTTGATAACCTTGTGGAGCTCTTTCATGGAGCCCAGCACCTTTTTGTAGGTTTCGATATTCTTAAGCAGGGTGTCGATGAACCTGACCAATATCTCGGTTACGCCGTTGCACGTCGCCTTTGATGAGGTGTGCCGTGCTGCCCAGGCGCGCGGTGTGCGGGTAACCGGTACCGAGATTGTGGG
>JAZNXI010000077.1:0-17366 GCA_045593825.1 Lachnospiraceae bacterium | reverse complement strand
AATTTTTTACTGTAAAGACTCCATTAGTTCAACGATTCTTTCCAGCTCGTCCATGGAATAATATTCAATTTCTATTTTTCCTGTATTATTTGCTTTATTCTTTATTTCTACTTTTGTTCCCAGCGTTCTCTTTAATTTTTCCTCTAAACTCTTATATATAAAGCTAACATCCTTAACTTCTTCCTCCTGCTTTGCAGGAGCATTTTTTTCTTCCTGTAATTTTTTGATAAGCTTTTCTGTTTCACGAACACTCAGTTTTTCATCAAAGACCTTCATTGCTAAGGTAAACTGTTCTTCCGGATCTGAAATAGGAAGTAATGCTCGACCATGGCCTTCGCTGATCATTTCATCAATTAACATCTGCTGCACTCTCTGGTCTAATTTTAATAAACGCATGGAGTTGGTAATAGCAGTTCTACTCTTAGAAACCTTCTCAGCTACTTCATCTTGTTTTAATTTAAGTTCCTGTATCAACTTCTGGTATGCCACTGCTTCTTCAATTGGATTTAAATCTTCTCTTTGAATATTTTCAATCAGCGCAATTGTGAAGATTTCATCTTCAGAATATTCTTTTACAACAACCGGAACTTCCTTTAAGCCTGCAATTCGCGCAGCTCTCCATCTACGTTCACCGGCAATAATCTCATAATGATTCTCTCTCTTTTGAACTACAATCGGTTCAATAATTCCATACTGCTTAATAGAATCTGCCAACTCCTGCAATGCATCTTCATCAAATCTTGTTCTTGGCTGTGCACGGTTTGGTTCAATCTTAATAATTGGGAGTAATGTTTCACGTGAAACATTTTCCTTTTCTGCTTTCTTTTCAACTTCTGTATCTAAACCTTTATCTGTAATCAGACTATCAAGTCCTAATCCAAGACCTCTTTTTTTTCCTGCCATAATAACTCTCACTTTCTAAAGCTTAACTACTACATCTTGTAGTAAATATATTTTTTATTCTATATGTACTAAAATTCAGAATACCAATCTCTTACTCCACGTTCAATTACTTCATCTGCTAATTGACGATACCCTTCTGCACCGGCAGATTTTGTATCATATAAATTGATTGGAAGGCCATGGCTAGGCGCCTCTGCTAAACGTACATTTCTAGGAATAATTGTTTTATATATATTCTGTTTTAAATTCTTCTTTACATTTTCTACTACCTGAAGGGAAAGATTTGTTCTGGCATCATACATAGTAAATACAACACCTTCCATTTCTAAATCAGGATTCAATCTCTTCTGTACCAGGTCAATCGTATGCATTAACTGTGATAAACCTTCTAAGGCATAATACTCACACTGAATAGGAACCAAAACAGTATTGGCCGTAGTCATAGCATTGACTGTTAACATATTTAATGATGGTGGGCAATCGATAATAATAAAATCATACTGATCTCTGACCGGGTCAATTAATTTCTTTAAAATAAATTCCCGGTTATCAACACCAATCAATTCAATTTCTGCACCGGCAAGATCCACATCGGATGGAAGTACATAAAGATTTTTCATGCAGCTTTTTGCTTTACATTCTTCTAATGTACATTCTCCCAGCATCATATCATAAACTGTTTCTTTTAATTTTTTCTTATTAATTCCTAATCCGGAGGTGGTATTTCCCTGTGGGTCGATATCAATTACCAGAACGGAATTCCCCTTTTCTGCAAGACATGCAGCAAGGTTAATAGCAGTAGTTGTTTTACCAACACCACCTTTTTGGTTTGCAATTGCAATAGTTCTTCCCATATTTGTCCTTTCTATACAAAATATTGTTTCACGTGAAACATTTTATACTAATTCTAGTGATTAAAAAATGTAAATGCTCCGAAGAACATTTACATTTCTTATCTGTGATATAATAATTATAATATAGATTTGCTCCAGTGTCAAAACGCTTTTCAAAAAATTAGTATATTTCTACAATATTATTTTTAATAGCGTAAACTGCAGCTTGTGTTCTATCAAACACACCAATTTTTTTAAAAATATTAGAAACATGATTCTTTACTGTCTTTTCACTGATAGAAAGCTTATAAGCGATTTCCTTATTAAATAAACCCTCTGCTAAAAGTTTAAGAACTTCTATTTCTCTTCTGGTGAGTTTTTCTTCTTCTGTTTTTTCTTTTTCCATGGCAATTCTCTCATTCATAAGCGGAACCATGGAACTATCAATATAATTTTCACCGGCATGAACGGTATAAATTGCTTTCTTTAAAATATAAGAATCCGCATCTTTTAAAACATAACCTTCTACACCAATATCAACAGCCTTAATTAAATATTCAACCTCATTATGTATGGTAAGAATTAGGACCTTTTGATTTCTATATTTTGAATTACGTAAAAGCTCTAACATTTTTAAACCATTCATTACAGGCATATTAATATCCAATAATAAAACATCAGGTTTTATCGTCTTCAGTAAATCTAAACATTCTTCACCATTACCGGCCTCACCAATAACCTGAATATCTCCGTCCAATTCCAATAACTGTTTTAAACCTTCGCGTATCATAGAATGGTCATCAGCAATTAAAATTTTTATGATTTCACTCATAAGACTCCTCATTTCTGGTAACTTCACTTAAAGGAACCGTTACACAAATCTTTGTACCAAAACCCGGTCTTGAATTAATAGAAAATGTACCGGAAAGTAACTTTGCACGTTCACGCATGGTAGATAATCCAAATCCATGAAGAAAATCTTCTTGCGCACGTTCTTCCACCATTTTTAGATTAAATCCAACTCCATCGTCATCTACATTAAGTTCAATCTCATCGTCCGTAAAGTTAATACGAATATAAATTTTTTTAGCTTTAGCATGTTTTAAAGAATTAGTACAAGCTTCTTGCAAAATACGGAACAAAGTAACACTTGCAATAGAACTAAGCGCCTGTTCCTTGCCATTTATCTTAAGCACAACATCAAGATTGTCATTTCGACGAAGATGTTGGCAATAAGCTTCCACAGAAGAAACAAAACCAATATTATTTAATGACATAGGCCGAAGATCATATATTATTTCACGCATATCATTAATAATTTCTTTATTCGTATCTATCATGGATTGCAGTTCTAATTTCACAAGAGATGGATCTTTATCAACCATTCTACTGCAATATTCCAGCTTATGACCAAAACTGGTTAAATTTTGAACAGTAGAATCATGCAGATCCCTTGAAATTCGATTACGGTCCATTTCCTGAGTCTTTAATAATTTAGCACTGTAATTTAATGAATTGTCATTTGCAATGGAATTAATTTTACTATTAAAACTATTATTGATAGTGGTTTCTGTTTTATTTACATCTGTGCTTTGAAAAGGAGGCTGCTTTGATTTATGCTCCATATCAGAAAGAAACTTTTTTAAACGGTCAAATGACTTCAAAATTTCATTTTGCTTCTGCCACTGTTCTTCCACGGAATTTAATTCAGATACAATTTCCTGTAAATCATCTTTAAATGCAACATCATCATTTGCGTCATCAGAAGATAACGGTGAAAACATTGATAAATTAGGAATTTTACGCTTTTCCCGCTCATTTAACAAATATTCCTGCTGACGCCTTTTATACTCCAATTCCTTCTTATCAGAAAGAATGGAGTCCGATTGAGCACGGGCAGACTCCTGCATCTGATTAATAAACTCTAAAAGCTCACGATATTCATTTGTGAAGGAAAGATTTTCATTATTCATTGTTGTCACCTTCACTAAATCAAACTTCTATAAATTACAATTCTATTTTAACATATTTATATAGTAGTTCACAATATAAAACTAATAATTTTATTTTTTTACAGAAAAAAGAGGCTGCTTTAATGGCTTTCCTCCTCCACGAGGATATTTCTTTGGGGTTTGTTTTAATTTTACAATTTGAATCAGGGTTCTTTCAATATCAGAATTCGGAAGCTGGTATTCATAAGTTTTCCGGTATTCTCCACCAAGCTCCCGGATGGCATACTTTGCTTCCTGTAATTCTTCCTTAATTTCACCGGATTTATATGGAATAAAATATCCTCCCTGCTTTACAAAAGGAAGACAAAACT
Organism: Lachnospiraceae bacterium; assembly: GCA_045593825.1. Lineage (GTDB taxonomy): Bacteria > Bacillota > Clostridia > Lachnospirales > Lachnospiraceae > SIG299. The sequence goes on along the minus strand of JAZNXI010000077.1, from coordinate 13,307 downwards.
CCGATAGAGAAACCAGTCTTGCCACTGCTCGGGAAACACAAAAATCAAACTTTTCACGGTATTCCGGTTTTAGTGCAGCTTCTTCCGCACGGCCATGAATTGCAGTAATACCGGTTAAACCCAGTTCATTTATAACGTCCTGCAAAAAAACAATTCTTTTGTTTAAAGAATCCATTAAAGTAACTTCCAATTCAGGAAAAGCAATCTTTAAAGGAATTCCCGGAAAACCTGCACCGGTACCCATATCAAGAAGTTTAACTTTTTTACCATCCAGGTTTATTAACTGACTAAGTGCCAAACTGTCTAAGAAATGCTTTTTTAAAACATCTTCATATTCCGTAATGGCTGTCAGGTTCATCACCTTATTTTTTTCTACCAACATTTCATAGTATTTTTCCAACTGTGTCAATTGGATTTCATTTAATTCCAAATTCCATTCTTTTAAATCTGCCAAAAAAGCAGAATTATCTCTGTCACTCATTTTTTTATCCTCATAACTCGCTATAATGAATTCTAATTGTGGAATGTACTAATTTTGTTTCAGATAAACAAGCAGTACAGAAATATCTGCCGGAGATACACCGGAAATTCTCGATGCCTGACCGATATTTTCCGGACGGATTTTCTTAAGCTTCTGTCGCGCTTCAATTCTAAGAGACGGAACATCATCATAATTCAAATCTTCAGGAATTCTGCGGCTTTCTGTTTTCTTGAACTGTTCTACCTGACGCTGCTGGCGTTCAATATAGCCGGAATATTTAAGTTCAATTTCCACCTGCTCCGTCACATCATCCGGAAGTTCTTTGCGTTCCGGATCAATTTCTGCAAGAAGCTCATAATTTAATTCCGGACGCATCAATAAATCTGCCATAGAAACTGCTGTCTTTAATGGAGTACTGTCATGGGCTGCCAAAAATTCCTGCACTTTAGCATTACCGCCAACCATCTTATTTTTTAAACGCTCACTTTCTTCAAAAATTAAACGTTCCTTTTCTACTAAACGGTTGTAGCGTTCTTCAGAAATTAAACCAACCTCATAACCGATTTTTGTTAAACGTAAATCTGCATTATCCTGACGGAGAAGTAAACGATATTCCGCACGGGAAGTCATCATACGGTAAGGCTCATGGGTTTCCTTTGTAACCAAATCATCAATTAACACACCAATGTACGCCTGAGAACGGTCAAGAACAATTGGTTCTTTTCCGGTTAATTTTCTGGCCGCATTAATACCTGCAATAATACCCTGGGCAGCTGCTTCTTCATAACCGGAGCTTCCGTTCATCTGACCGGCACTGAATAAACCGGAAATAGTTTTAAATTCCAGGCTCGGTTTCAACTGCATCGGATTTATACAATCATATTCAATAGCATACGCATTTCGGACAATTTTTGCATTTTCCAAACCCGGTACGGAACGGTACATAGCAAACTGCACATCTTCAGGAAGAGAGCTGGACATACCGGAAATATACATTTCATTAGTATAGGTTCCTTCCGGCTCGATAAATACCTGATGACGTTCCTTATCCGGAAATTTCATAACTTTATCTTCAATGGACGGACAATAACGTGGACCGGTTCCTTCAATTGCACCGGAGTATAACGGAGAACGGTCAATGTTACTACGGATAATATCATGGGTTGTTGTATTCGTATAGGTTAACCAACAGGAAACCTGCTCCTTATTTAAAGAAGCCCTGTCTGTTTCAAAAGAGAATGGTACAACCTTTTCATCACCAAACTGTTCTTCCATCTTTGTAAAATCAATAGAACGCTTATCGATACGGGCAGGTGTACCTGTCTTGAAACGGTAAATTTCAATTCCGAGATTTTTTAAACAATCCGTCAGATGATTTGCGGCAGGTAAACCATTAGGTCCGGTATAATGGCTGACATCACCGTAAATACATCTTGCTTTTAAATAGGTACCGGTACAAATAATTGCAGCCTTACAAGGATAAACTGCATTGGAATAAGTTCTTACACCGGTAACTTCAGAGTTTTCCACAAGAATTTCACAGATTTCTGCCTGTTTTACACTTAAATTTGGCTGGTTTTCCACAATTTTTCTCATAGATTGTGAATAACTCTGTTTATCAGCCTGTGCTCTGAGGGAATGTACCGCCGGACCTTTAGAAACATTCAGCATTTTTGACTGAATGTAAGTACGGTCAATATTTTTTCCCATTTCACCACCAAGGGCATCTATTTCACGAACCAAATGACCCTTAGAAGTTCCGCCGATATTTGGATTACATGGCATTAATGCAATAGAATCCATACTAACGGTAAACAAAATTGTATTTAAACCCAGTCTGGCACAGGCAAGGGCTGCTTCACAACCGGCATGTCCTGCACCAATAACTGCAACATCATAACTTTCATAATAGTAGAGTTTTTCGTCCATGTTAATTTCCTTCCGCTATTTACCCATACAAAATTCTTTAAATATGGTATCCACTAAATCTTCATCCACTGCTTCACCAATAATTTCACCAAGCATCTGATATGCGTTCATTAAATCAATGGAATAAAAATCTTCCGGCATATCCATTGCCAGACTGTCCATTACTTTTTCAAGGCTTTCTTTTGCCTCCAGCAATGCCTGCTTATGGCGAAGATTTGTAATAAACACTTCTTCTTTTTTATCAATTAAACCGGAGTAAAACATTTCTTCCACAGCTTCCGCAAAAGCATCTATACCTATTTCTTCTTTTGCAGAAATCAAAAATACCTGCTTACCGGTTTTTTCTTCTAATTCTTCTTTAGTCACCTTCATGGAAAGGTCTGATTTATTTAATAAAACAACTGCCTTTTTTTCATAAATCATGGAAATGACAGCTTCATCATTCTCATCAAGTTTTCTGGAAGCATCTGCTACATAAATAACAAAATCCGCACCTTCTGCTTCTGTTTTTGCACGTTCTACACCAATTTTTTCTACCGTATCCTGAGTATAACGGATTCCGGCTGTATCAATAATCCGAAGAACAATTCCTTTTACCTGAATCAATTCTTCCAAAGTATCACGGGTAGTTCCTGGAATATCCGTAACGATAGCACGTTCCTCTCCAACCAGAACATTCATTAAAGTAGATTTACCCGCATTCGGCTTACCTAAAATAACGGTACGGATACCTTCTTTAATTATTTTTCCGTCTTCCGCATTTTTAAGAAGTACTTTTATTTCTTTTAAATTTGCTTCTGTGTGTTCTGTTAATGTATCTGTAAAACCATCCAGGGAAATATGCTCCGGATCATCCAATGCTGCTTCAATAAAAGCAGTATCACGAAGCACAGAATCACGGATTTCTTTTATTTTTCTACATAAATTACCACTTAACTGACGGACAGAATTTTTTACCGCCTGCTCATTGGTAGCATGAATTAAATCAATAACCGCTTCTGCCTGGGATAAATCAATACGGCCGTTTAAAAAGGCACGCTTTGTAAATTCTCCCGGTTCAGCAATCCGGGCACCGGAAAGTAAAATCAATTCTAAAATCTTTTTTGTTACAATCACGCCACCATGGCAATTAATTTCCACAATATCTTCTGTTGTATAGGTATTTGGAGCTTTCATAACAGATACCAAAACCTCATCTATCATGTTATCTCCATCTACAATAGATCCGTAATGCAGCGTATGAGATTTTACATCTGCCAGTTTCTTTTTTCCTTTTTTTGATAAAAACAATTTGTCAGCTACAGAGATTGCATCACTTCCACTAATTCGAATAATACTAATACCCGCATTTGTAGTTCCTGTTGCAATAGCTGCAATTGTATCCTGATTTTTCATAGCTGCATTCCTTTCTGATTATTATAAAAAAGGTGTCCCATCTCCTGAGACACCTTTTAAAGTACTATTCTTCTGTCTTCTCTACCGGAGTTTCTGTTTCTTCTGTATTTCCATACTGATAGGTCTGCTTGCGGTAGTTGGACTTACCGTAGCTGCCCTTGCGGTAGCTGTTCTTGTTATAACCGTAATTTCTGCTGTAGTCCTTTACACCCTTCTTTAAAGTAACTACGATTTTACGATATGGTTCTTCACCTTCACTGTGAGTCTCTACAAACTTGTCGTTCTGAAGAGCAGAGTGGATGATTCTTCTTTCATATGGATTCATTGGCTCTAAAGCAACGCTCTTTCTGGTCTTCTTTACCTTGTAAGCAATGTTCTTTGCTAAGTTTTCCAGAGTTTCTTTTCTTCTTTCTCTGTAATTTTCAGTATCAAGCTTAACCTTGATATAATCTTCACTTTCCTTATTTACTACAAGACTTACCAAGTACTGAAGAGAATCTAAAGTCTGACCTCTCTTACCGATAAGAACACCCATATCTTCACCAACAATGTTAATGTTCATTGTCTTTTCTTCTTCGTTATAATCTACAGCAATTTCAGACTGGATTTCCATTAACTTAAAGATATCCTCTAAGAAATTAACTGCCTTATCCTGCATTGTTTCCTTTACTGCTGCACGAACCTTAGCAGGCTTCTTATTTAAACCTAAAAATCCGCTGGTTTCTTTTTCTAATACTTCGATATCCACATTTTCTCTGGTAGAACCTAATTGAATTAACGCCTCAGTAATGGCGTCTTCTACTGTTTTACCTGTAACCTCAATCCAATTTCTCATTTTTCATCCCTCTTTAATCTTTCTTTAACATATTTGCATAACCGGAAACAGACTTTTTCTCTGTATTTGCAGAGGACACTGTTTTTTCTGTATTATAACTCTTACCTGTTGCATTTGCATAAGAAGAAGTAGAACTCTTCTTTGGTTCTGCCTTTGTATAAGTATCAATAGACTTTGTCTGCATCTTAGCAAGCTCAGCCATCTGATTGCCGGATGCAATACCCATCTTTTCTCTCTTCTTATTCATTTTTTCTACATTCTGCTTAATCATCTCATCCATGTCCATTTTATCAATATGACGATTAATAAAGAACTGATAAATGATAGTTACAACCGTACTTGCTATCCAGTAAATACCTACACAAATAGGGAACATCCAACACATGAAACCGGACATGAAAGGCATAATGTACATCATGCTGTTCATGCTTTGTACCATTGCATTTTCTTCGCCCTTTTTCTTATTTGTTTTAGTCTTTGCCATAGAAAGCATAGACTGGAATAACTGTGTTACGATAGCCAGAACAGGAATCAATAATGCTAAGCTGAAACCATAGTGCTGAGGTGTATTTAAAAGATTAAAGCCCCAAACAGAGTGCATTGCATTAATCTGTTCTGCATTTACATTGATAATGTCAGCAATAGACGGAAACTGTTCTGCTAATGCGGTCCACTGGTCAGAACCGAATTTGGTCATAATATCAACCAAATGTGCATTTGTAAGAACACCTTCGCTCATTTCTGAAAAGTTTTTAGTTGCAACACCAAGTGTTGTTGCCATTTCAGACATATAAGCAAAATAATCCTGATTTTTAACACCTTCTGCAATTGCATTATACAATTCGTAAATATCAGGTACATATGCAGGGATTGCATAAATAATACGATATAAAGCAAACATAAGCGGGAACATAATCAACATAGGAAGACAACCTGCTGTTGGACTTGTACCGTACTTATCGTAAACAGCCTGCTGTTCCATCTGCATCATACGCATAGCTTTTTCGTCGTTTCTCTTATTCTTATATTTTTCCTGAATTTCAGTCAGCTCCGGATTCATGATATTAGACATCTTAGAAAACTTCTGCTGCTTGATAGTTAAAGGAGTCATAAGTAACTTTGTTACAATAGTAAATAATATTACTGTAATAGCAACGATTCCACTTCTTTCATCGCTGAATAATTCATATATTTTATCTAATAAAATATATAATAAATTAAAAATCCATCCGAAAATAGTTGCGAACGGTCCTAAAAAACCGCCAACTTTAGTCAATACTAATAATTCCAACTTATTGTTCCTCCTAAATTATCAAAAAACGGGTTGTTGCGTCTTTGATTTCACTTTAAAAAAATAAAAAAATGGCTAAGGTACAGGATCATATCCGCCCTTATGAAAAGGATGACAACGAAGTATCCTTCTAACGGCAAGATACGTGCCTTTTACCACGCCATATTTTTCTAATGCCTCGATTGCATACTGAGAACAGGTAGGCACATAAATACATGTTGGCCGACCCTTTAAAGGAGATATATACTTTTGATATATTCTAATTAACTGAATCAGTAACTGCTTCATTTTTCAAAATTTTGTGCAGCTTTGCCAAATGCAAAAATGCACTTTCTATATCACTGTAATTTTTTCCTTTTGCGCCCACTCGCGCTACAACAACCATGTCCCAACCACTATGGAACTTCTCATCATTCAACCGAAAACTCTCTCTTAACAGCCTGGCAATTCTGTGTCTTACTACGCTGTTACCGACTTTTTTACTTACGGATATTCCAAGCCGGTTCTTCTCCATGTTATTCCTGTGAATATACATTACCAGATACTTGTTAGCATAAGATTTACCACATTGATATACTGTTTTAAATTCGTCGTTTTTTTTAATTGACTCTGCCAATGCTAAGTATCTCCTTCACTCTTACAAAAAGGAAGAGAAAAGGTCACAGTTTCTGCGACCTTATGCGGAAATTTTATGTCTGCCCTTTGCTCTTCTTGCGGATAAAACCTTTCTTCCGTTAGCTGTGCTCATTCTGGAACGGAATCCATGAACCTTTGCTCTCTGTCTCTTCTTAGGCTGGAATGTCATTTTTGCCATGTCGTTACACCTCCTTCATTCCTATTAAAAATGCACGAAAAACCTTGTGCATATTTCGTCTATTATAGATAAATAACATGCTTATTATAGTAGAAAAAAAGCGTTCCGTCAAGCAATTTTTTCACTATTTTTCTCGACTACAAGATATAGTTTTTCTTTAATTTTATTCCACAAATTATAGGTTTCAATTTTAACTCTTATATTTATTTCTTTCCTTATTAATATATAACTTAATATTGTTTGCAATTTGATGATTTTTTTGGTATAATAAATTAGGTATGCTATAAGAAAATGGAGGACTCTATGGAAAAATTAATAAAAGAGAAATGGAATGATATTTTAGAGTTCATGAAAACAGAATATAACATTACAGATGTTGCATATCGTACATGGTTACTTCCATTATCAGTGCATTCTGTTAAAGATAATACAATTATCATTTCCGTAGATGATTCAAAAATTGCAGCTTCCATGCTGGATTTTATAAAAAATAAATATGGACAGTTTTTAAAAACAGCCATTGCAGAAATGTTCGACCAGGAATTTGAACTTCAATACGTTCTTCTCAGTAATGCACCTACTGAAACAATTCCTGCTAAACCTAAAAATGAAAGCTATAACAATTTAAATTCTAAATATACCTTCGATACATTTGTCATCGGAAATAATAATAAATTTGCCCATGCGGCAGCCCTTGCCGTAGCAGAAAGTCCGGCAACCGAATATAATCCGTTATTTATCTACGGCGGTGTTGGTCTTGGTAAAACCCATTTAATGCATTCCGTTGCCCATTACATACTGGAAAGCAACCCGGATGCCAAGGTTATGTACGTTACCAGCGAAAAGTTCACCATCGAGCTTATCCAATCCATCCGTAATAACACTACCATGGAATTCCGTGACAAATACCGTAATATCGACGTGTTACTTATCGACGATATCCAGTTTATCAGCGGTAAAGAAAGTACCCAGGAAGAATTCTTCCATACTTTCAACGCCCTGCATGAAGCAAAGAAGCAGATTATTCTTTCCAGTGACCGTCCTCCAAAAGAAATTAAAACTTTGGAAGAACGTCTCCGTTCCCGTTTTGAATGGGGAATTATCGCAGACATTCAAAGCCCTGACTTTGAAACAAGAATGGCAATTTTAAATAAAAAAATCGAGGCGGATGGTATTTTTATCGAACCTCATATTTTAGAATATATTGCAACCAATGTTAAGTCCAATATCCGTGAATTAGAAGGCAGCTTAAGTAAACTTATTGCCTTATCCCGGTTAAAGAAAAAAGAAATTAATATGGATTTGGTTGTAGAGGCAATTCAGGACTATATCAGCGCGGATGCAGGACATACTGTAACCCCATCCTACATTGTCGATATTGTGGCTGACCATTTTAGTCTGACCCCACAGGAAATCTATTCTAAAAACCGTAGTAATAAAATTGCTTATCCAAGACAGATTGCCATGTATATGTGCCGTAAATATTTAAACATGGCCCTGGTCGATATTGGAAAAGCCATCGGCGACAAAGATCATACCACGGTAATGCATGCAGTAAAGAGAATTGAAGAAGATATTGCAAAAAATGATACCTCTCTTCAAAACATATTAGATATCCTAGTTAAAAAATTAAACTTATAAACTATATATTAATATAGAAGAAACTCATATTTTATTACCCACATTAATGTGAATTTATTTTGTGGATAACCTGTGATATTATGTGAATAATTTATTTTTATGATTTTTTCATTTATAAAAACACACATTTTCATCACACTCATTTCAACCTGTTTTCACAAGGTATTTTATCAAATAATCCTTTATTTTTCGGACTTATTTGACTTACCCACAAATTCACATTCACCTACTATAACTTCTGTAATTAATTTATAAATATATATTACGGATTTTGCGTTCAAACCATATTAACAAAACATCCGAAGGGAGATATTCACATGAAAATTACATGTAAAAAATCTGAAATTTTAAATAGTGTCAATATTGCATTAAAGGCTGTACCTGCAAAGTCTACCATGCCTATTTTAGAGTGTATTATTATCGAAGTTACCGACAGTACTATTAAATTTATTACAAACGACATGGAGCTTGGTATTGAAACAGTAGTAAACGGTCTTATTACCACAGCAGGAAGCGTTGCCATTAATGCAAAAATTTTCTCTGATATTATCAGAAAGCTTCCTGACAGTGATGTTGTTATTGAAACAGACGCTAACTACATGACAACCATTAGCTGCGAAAAATCTGTATTTACTATTGCCGGTAAGAGCGGTGAAGAATTCCCTGCACTTCCTAAGATGGAAAAGAATGATCCATTAATTCTTTCACAGTTTTCCTTAAAAGAAATTATCCGTCAGACGGTATTTTCTATTTCTGACAATGAAAGCAATAAAATTATGACCGGTGAATTATTTGAAATCAACGGAAATGAATTTAAGGTAGTTTCCTTAGACGGTCTCCGTATTTCCATCCGTAAGATTTTCTTAAAGGATGAATATAAAACTACCAAGGTTATTGTTCCGGGTAAAACTCTAAATGAAATCAGCAAGATTCTTTCCGGCGAATTAGAAAATGAAGTACGCATTTACTTCTCCGAGCGTCACATTTTATTTGAATTTGATAATACCATCGTTCTCTCCAGACTTATTGAGGGAGAATATTATAAGATTAATCAGATGCTTTCCGGTGACTATGAGACAAAGCTTACCATTAACCGTAAGATGTTCTTAGAGTGTATCGACAGAGCAACCCTGTTAATTAAAGAATCCGAAAAGAAGCCAATTATTCTTGCTATTACCGAAAGCTCCATGGAACTTCGTGTAAATTCCTCTCTTGGTTCCATGAACGAAGATATGGAAATTGTAAAAGAAGGTAAAAACTTATTAATTGGTTTCAATCCTAAGTTCTTTATTGAAGCACTTAGAGTTATTGATGATGAAGAGGTTACTCTTTATATGACTAATCCAAAGGCACCTTGCTTTATTAAGAATGCAGAAGAAAGCTACATTTATCTCATTCTTCCGGTAAACTTAGGTGTGGTAAGATAAGAGGAGCAAAATTATTATGGAAGTTATTGCATTATGGGAAGAATACATTAAACTTGGTCAGGCGTTAAAGGCTGCAGGTTTGGTAGAATCCGGAGTAGAAGCCAAAATCGTTATTCAAAACGGTGAAGTAATGGTAAACGGCGAAACCGAATTTCAGAGAGGTAAAAAGCTCTATGATGGAGATATTGTCTCCTTTAGGGGCGAAGAAGTCAGAATCGTAAAATGATAGTAAAGCAGATTGAACTACACAACTTCAGAAATTACGAAAATTTAAATCTTCCTTTGTCTGATCAGGTTAATATTTTTTATGGTGACAATGCCCAGGGAAAGACTAATATTTTAGAGTCTATTTATGTGTGCAGTACCACAAAGTCCCATAAAGGCAGTAAAGACCGTGACATGATAAAACTTGGTGAAGAAGAAGGTCACATCCGGATGCATCTCGAAAAAAAAGGTGTACCGCATCGTATCGATATGCACTTAAAGAAAAATAAAACAAAGGGTGTGGCAATCGACGGAATTCCGATTAAAAAGTCAACCGAACTTTTTGGTCTTATGAATGTAGTGTTCTTTTCTCCGGAAGATTTAAGCATGATAAAAAACGGTCCCGGAGAACGGCGTCGGTTTATGGATTTGGAGTTGTGCCAGTTAAATAAACTGTATTTGTACTATTTATCCAATTACAATAAAATTTTGAATCAAAGGAACAACCTGTTAAAACAAATATCGTTTAACAGCAGTTTAAATGATACATTAGATATTTGGGACCAGCAGTTATGTGAGTACGGAACCAAAATTATTGAAGGTAGAGAACAGTTTCTATCTGAAATGAACGAGTTGGTGGGAGAAATACATAGTACTCTTTCCGGCGGAAAAGAAAAATTATCCATCGGTTACGAGAAAAATGTTTCTTCCGATGATTTAGCAGAAAAACTAAAAAAGACCAGGGAACAGGACATTTACAGAAAAGCTACAGGTTGTGGTCCGCACAGAGATGATATCAGTTTCTTTATCGGTGAAGAAAATTTAAAGTTGTTTGGTTCCCAAGGTCAACAAAGAACGGCTGCACTTTCTTTAAAATTAGCAGAAATTGAATTAGTTAGAAAAAAAATCGGTGAAAATCCGGTTCTTTTACTGGATGATGTTTTATCGGAACTTGATAGAAAACGCCAGCATCATCTTTTAAACAGTATGGAGGGAATCCAAACAATGATTACCTGTACCGGTTTAGAAGAATTTGTAGGAGATAGAAAGAGATTCAATCACATTTTCCATGTAGTGAACGGCATGGTAAGCGAACAGAAGGAAAACAAGGAGGATTAGTATGAGCACTGAATACGGAGCAGAACAAATTCAAATTTTGGAAGGTCTGGAAGCCGTAAGAAAAAGACCGGGTATGTACATCGGCAGTACTTCCGCAAGAGGTCTTCATCACCTTGTATATGAAATTGTAGATAATGCTATTGATGAAGCATTGGCAGGATATTGTGATACTATCGATGTTTCTATTAATGCGGATAATTCCGTAACCGTTATCGATAACGGACGTGGTATTCCGGTAGAAATCAATAAGAAAAAAGGTATTTCCACTGTAGAAGTTGTATTTACCATTCTGCATGCCGGCGGTAAATTCGGCGGTGGTGGGTATAAGGTATCGGGCGGTCTTCATGGTGTAGGTGCGTCTGTAGTTAATGCTCTTTCCAACTGGTTGGAAGTCGTAGTTGAAAAAGACGGCAAAATGTACAAGCAGCGTTATGAGCGCGGTAAGCCGGTAACTGCATTAGAAGAAATCGGTACTTCCGAAAGAACAGGTTCTACCATTACTTTCATGCCGGATGATACTATTTTTGAAGAAACCGTATTCGATTACGATACTCTTCGTCAGCGTCTTCGTGAAATGGCTTTCTTAACTAAAGGAATTAAAATTATTTTCCGTGACAAGAGAGAAGGTCAGGAAAATGAAAAGACATTCCACTACGAAGGCGGTATCAAGGAATACGTAGAATATTTGAATAAAGGCAAATCCGCGTTATATCCGGAAGTTATTTACTGCGAAGGCGAAAAGAACGGTGTATATGTGGAAGTAGCTATGCAGCACAACGATGGTTATAACGAAGGCTGCTACAGTTTCGTAAATAACATTACTACACCGGAGGGTGGTACCCATCTGGTTGGTTTTAAAAATGCACTTACAAAAATCTTCAACGATTATGCAAGAGAAAAGAAGTTCTTAAAAGATAATGAAGCAAACTTATCCGGTGAAGATATCCGTGAAGGTTTAACTGCAATTATCAGTGTTAAAATTTCCGAGCCTCAGTTTGAGGGTCAGACAAAGCAAAAGCTCGGTAACAGTGAGGCAAGAGGCGCGGTAGAAGAAGTTGTGGGTAAAAAGCTCCGCTACTTTATTGAGCAGAATCCTGCTGTGGCAAAGGCAACCTGTGAAAAGGCAGTACTTGCCCAACGTGCCCGTGATGCAGCAAGAAAGGCAAGAGATTTAACCAGAAGAAAATCCGCATTAGATGGCATGAGTTTACCTGGTAAGCTTGCAGACTGTTCCGATAAGGATCCTAAAAATTGTGAAATTTACATCGTAGAGGGTGATTCCGCGGGTGGTTCCGCAAAAACCGCACGTTCCCGTGCAACTCAAGCAATTCTTCCTCTACGTGGTAAAATTTTAAATGTAGAAAAGGCAAGACTTGACAGAATTCTCGGCAATCAGGAAATCCGTTCCATGATTACCGCATTCGGTACCGGTATCGGAGAAGATTTTGATATCAGTAAGTTACGTTATCATAAGATTATCATTATGACCGATGCCGACGTAGATGGTGCTCATATTGCAACATTGATGCTTACTTTCTTATATCGTTTCATGCCGGAACTGATTCGTCAGGGATATGTATACCTGGCGCAGCCGCCTCTTTATAAGGTTGAAAAAAATAAAAACGTGTGGTATGCCTACAGCGATGAAGAGTTAAATAAGATTCTTGTAGAAATCGGCCGTGACCAGAACAATAAGATTCAGCGTTATAAAGGTCTTGGTGAAATGGATGCGGAGCAGCTTTGGGATACTACCATGGACCCTGAAAAGAGAATTTTATTAAGAGTAAACATTAATGAAGAATCTACTTCTGAGTTAGACCTTACTTTTACAACCTTAATGGGTGATGAGGTAGAACCAAGAAGAGAGTTTATTGAAGCAAACGCAAAATATGTACAGAATCTTGATGTATAACAAGGGAGAAAATATATGGATGAACATATTTTTGACAAGGTGCAGGAGGTTGACTTAAAGAAAACGATGGAAACATCGTATGTTAACTATGCGATGTCCGTTATCGTAGCCCGCGCCCTGCCGGATGCAAGAGATGGATTAAAGCCGGTACAGAGAAGAATTCTGTATGCGATGATAGAATTAAACAACGGTCCTGACAAGCCGCATCGTAAATGTGCGCGTAAAGTCGGATCGTAGCCATGTCGTTCTGTGAGCCAAG
>JAZNXI010000076.1:0-2538 GCA_045593825.1 Lachnospiraceae bacterium | reverse complement strand
GACTTAATGTCCTTCTTTGTCTGAAGAAGCGCTAATGCTGCCTCACACTCACTTCTTCTTTCGTTGTACTTGGAATCGCCAAGGCCGCGCTTCTTGTTGGAGCATGCAATGACAATCTTTGCGTTCTCTAATACCAGTGGAGCATACTCATAGGAAAGGTCTGCTGTATCCAGGAAAATTGCATGATTTTCCTTACCCATAGCAATAGCAAACTGGTCCATAATACCGCAGTTTACGCCGATGAACTCGTTTTCTGCCTTCTGGGTAAGCTTGGACATTTCTACAAAATCCATTTCAAATCCGAAGAGTTCTCTGCAGGCAAATGCAGTAAGAACCTCCAGGGATGCGGAGGAAGAAAGACCGGAGGAATTAGGGATGTTTCCGCAAAATACAAAGTCCATACCCTCATCCACATTCATGCCTGCTTCGCGAAGCTTTGCAATAACGCCCATTGGGTAGTTTGCCCAGTCGAAGGCTTCCTTATCGTATTCCAGTTCTTCTAAATCGGCTGCAATGATGCCAAGGTGTTCAAAGTTCATGGAGTAAAAACGGCAGGTATCCATTCCGTTTCTTCTTGCAGCGGCATAGGTACCAATGGTAAGTGCACATGGAAAAACATGACCACCGTTATAGTCGGTGTGTTCACCAATCATGTTTACACGGCCCGGTGCAAAGAACAGACGCACGTCATCAGTGCCACCAAAAATACGCTCAAATTCCTGCATTAACTTCTCTTTCATAATAATCCTCCTTGTAGGTCCTTTTGTATTTGTTTTAATATTTTTGTTTTATAACAACTTTTCTGAAATCATTGTAACAGAAGGAATAAAAAATGTAAAGTATCTTTTGTAATTTTTTCAAAAATTTTTAATAAAAATCAATGAAATTCCTTGAAATCAAGTAGTTTAACCATTAAAATAGTACCGAATCATTTCATAACAGAATTATTGTTTTAAATAGCTGCAAGTAAGGAGATACTTATGTACTACGCAAAAAAGCCCGGTCTCACCGGTTCCCACTTAAAATGGATTGCCATTATCACCATGCTCATTGACCATATCGGCGCTGCCCTGTTAGAACTGGGACTACTTCCAAAAATTGCAGATGCTGTTCTTGCCGGCAATTCCTTCGATTATGTCATGGCGGATTATCATTTTTGGTACCGCTTTGATGATGTGCTTCGCGCCATCGGCCGGCTCGCCTTCCCAATCTTTTGCTTTTTATTGGTAGAAGGCTTCCTGCATACTAAAAATGTAAAAAAATATGCACTTCGGCTGGGACTGTTTGCTCTTATTTCAGAAATTCCTTTTGATTTGGCTTTTAACGGACGCTTCCTTGAAGCATCCTATCAAAATGTATTTTATACATTATTGATTGGTCTTTTGATGTTAATCGGGCTGAAATATTTTGAAGAAACCCTGCCGCCTCATATATCCTGGCTGCGGTTTATTGTTGCCCTTACCTGCATTTTGCTTGCTGTATTCTTACGCACAGACTATGACGCATTTGGCATCATGCTGATTTTCCTTTTATATGAGTTCCGCAGTTTACCGAAGCTGCGCTGCATCGCAGGTGCCATTCTGATGCTGTTTAACAGCACTACCGGCTGTCTTGCTTTTCTGCTTGTTTGGTTTTATAACGGTGAGCGAGGAAAACAACTGCCAAAATACTTTTTCTATGCATTTTACCCGGTGCATCTGATTTTGCTTTATTTTGTGCGTTTACTGCTGATATAAGCAAAAAAGTCCCCGGACCGTCAACGATGAGCGGATCCGGGGGATTCTTTTTGATTACTTACTGATTATTCTATTAAATACTTTCTTACCCTTCTTGACAATCTTGCCTTCGCCGGATAAGTCTTCCTTGGTGAACTTAGTACCGATATCGGTTACCTTTTCACCGTCCACGGTAACACCACCCTGCTCAATGGCACGTCTGCCTTCGGAACGACTGGACACCATACCTGCTGCAACCATCATGGAGATGATGTCGATAGCATCTTCGGTGAACATATCCTCAGCAAGCTCTGTAGTTGGCATATTCTCTAAGCTGCCGCCGCCTGCGAACAGTGCCTTGGAAGCTTCTAATGCTTTGTTTGCCTCTTCTTCGCCGTGAACCAGCTTGGTAAGCTCGAATGCAAGAACTTCCTTTGCCTGATTTAACTGGCTGCCTTCCCAGGATTCCATCTTAGCGATTTCTTCGAGCGGAAGGAAGGTTAACATCTTTAAGCACTTAATAACATCCTGGTCACCAACGTTTCTCCAGTACTGGAAGAACTCGAACGGTGTGGTCTTATTCGGATCAAGCCATACAGCGCCGGACTGGGTCTTACCCATCTTCTTACCTTCGGAATTTAACAGAAGGTTGATGGTCATAGCGTGTGCATCCTTACCAAGCTTTCTACGGATGAGCTCGGTACCGCCCAGCATGTTGCTCCACTGGTCGTCGCCACCGAACTGCATGTTACAGCCGTACTTTTGGAACAGTGCTAAGAAGTCGTAGCTCTGCATAATCATGTAGTTAAACTCTAAGAAGCTC
>JAZNXI010000075.1:0-9330 GCA_045593825.1 Lachnospiraceae bacterium | reverse complement strand
ACTCTTCTTACCGGAAGATTACCTGTGCCGTGAAGTGGTGTATAAACGATTTTTAATTCCTTTGCCATTGCCTTAATGCAATCAGGACGGAGAACTAACTTCTTTAAGGTTTCTGTATATTTATCATCGATTTCCTTACCGATTACATGGTAAAGACCTGCTGCCACAGCGTCCTCTTCAGACATGGTCTTAACGTTAGCAAAGTCAGTAACAGCCTTAACTTCTTTTAAAATTTCTACATCATGAGGAGGTGTGATCTGTGCGCCGTCTTCCCAGTATGCCTTGTAACCGTTGTATTCCGGTGGGTTGTGGCTGGCTGTAATGTTAACGCCGGCAACGCATCCTAACTCGCGAAGTGCGAAAGATAATTCCGGAGTAGGACGAAGGCTCTCGAAAATGTACACAGGAATGCCGTTTGCACAGAGGCAAAGTGCAGTTTCCTTAGCAAATTCAGGAGACATACGGCGGGAGTCAAATGCAATGGCAACACCCTGGCTCTGCTTGCCTGCGCGGATGATGTAGTTTGCAAGACCCTGGGTAGCCTTACGAACGGTATAAATGTTCATACGGTTGATACCTGCACCGATGATGCCGCGAAGACCGCCGGTACCGAACTCTAACTCGGTGTAGAAACGCTCTTTGATTTCTTTTTCGTCATCCTTGATGCTTTCCAGTTCTTTTTTTGTTTCTGCGTCGAAGTATGGATTGCTTAACCATTCTTCATACATTTTCTTGTAGTCCATTGATAAACCTCCTCATATAATAAGTTAAAATTTTATACTATACAAACGGGCATAAACCCAGTTATATATATTTTACCATTTTATTTGTCAAACCGCAATAGATTTAATCAATCCAGCTGAAGTTAAAATAACAATCCTCGCCATTATCCTGCTCATAATAGTTAACATTCTTTACAGCACCGTCCGCGCGGACTATGGTAATCAGACAGGAACCGATGATTTTTTCAAAATCCATTGGCGCAGTACCCAGATATTCCCCGTCCAGATAAATTTCCGAGCCGGCAGGTCCAAGAATATAAATAGCACATTCCGGGTCAATAGTAAAACCCATGTCCATAACGGAAACACTGGTCATGATACCTTCCAGAGGATCCTCGCCGGAAGTATTTCCGGTATTATCCCCCACATCTTCTCCGGTGTTATCGCCATCGGAAGTTCCGGTATCGTCGCCTGTGCCGTCCCCCTCCTGCGGTTCATCCGGGTCGGTGGTGGTATCATCCGGGTCATCAGGATTGGTTTCCTCCGGTTTCTGCTCAATCAGGAATACCGACAAGCTCTGCTTTGGCTGGTCGATAAGAACCGTGGCATTGTAAGAAATATATCCGCCCTCGGAAAACTCAAACCGGTAGGTACCGTACTCCAGCTCCACGCCGTCGGTATATGCAGTTTTTACGCCATCGATATAAAGATCTGCCCCCAGTGGGTCAATGTTTATGGTAAGCCAGCCCTTTTTGATTGGACCGCTGCCGTATTCAAACACGTCAAATACCGCTGTGGCATCCCTGGCCACTGTAATATCTTCTCTTCCCGCATATTTGCCGCATTCCACCGACACATTATAAGTGCCTTCCCGCACCAGATAGGTGGCATCCTCGTAAACGGAGTCCACTCTGGTACTGCCGATGGTAATAACTCCGCCGATAAAATCTTCATGATTTTTCAAAGTTATATACCCATGGCCCTTGGTAACCACTATTTCGTAGATAACCTGTCCAACACCGCGCACCGTCACAATATCCACGGTCGGCTGGATGTCTCCCAACGTAATCTGTTTGCCGTTGCTCATAATGCAAATGCCGTCGCTATAGCGGTAATTCTGCCCGCGGAAGGATATTTTATCCTGGGTGATTGTCAAATAATCTACCCCTGTTTTCTCCCACACCTTGGTGCTTTGCGGCTTTTCCCGCCGGTCTACTGCTTCGTAGGCGTTGGAAATCCATTCTTCTTTTGTGTTTATATGAAACCGGTACATATCTCCCTTTTGCAGCTGTTTTGCAGACAGTTGGATTCCGTACCCGTCATAGAAAGAGGTGGCTCCTGTGTATACCAGACGTTTGGTCTCCTCTGCTTCCACATCATATACCGTTATCATTTTTACTTCCGTATCCACTTCCAACACTACTGCCAGATTTTCCGTTTCTGCCGGAACCGGGGTGATGGCACCGGTTGGTGTTACCGTAGCAGTAGGTACGGGATTTTTCTTTTTCGGCTTTTCCTCCGGGAGGAATAAAAGTACCGTACTAAAAACGATTAATAGGATTAAGGTAACCATTAAAGCAATGGCGCCGTTTTGGCTCTTTTTTTTCATTTGTACCTGTTCCCCTTCCTAAGTAAATTATGTAAAAAGCATTTTTATGCTCTCTTCTTTCTTATCTGCCTGTTCCATGGTCTGCAAGAGCTTTTGCATATTTTTTTCCGGAATCCAGGACTTCCGGTTATTATAGTAGCGGTTGGCTACCTTCCAGAATTTTTCCGGATAAATCAGCATCAGATTAAGCAACTGCCACTCTTCTTTGGGAACCGGCCGGATACTCTGATATGCCTCCAGCATGCTGTCTCCCAAAGAAATGTCCCAGTCCCACTTTTCCATCATTTTGCGGAACAACTGATAAAAATCCTGAATCTGGATACCCGTTACAGACTTATCAAAACCGGTAACTGCCATACCGCCCTCCGGCAACAGCATAACACTGTGATGGGTAAAATTCCCGTGAAGCATGCTGCCTTCTTCTATCCTGCTGTTATAATACTTCTCATAAACCGCAGTATCCAACATCGATAAAGCTTCCTCTGCTTTTACTGCCTGAGCATCAAACTGCGACAGGAAGTTCTGCTCGAAAACGGTTTTCTGCTTCTTTGCACGGATATAGGTCCGAACCCGCCGAAGCTCTTTATTTCTGCGTTCCAGAAGCTCCGGAATTTTTTGCTGCAGACAAAAGCTCTGCTCCTGGGCAGAAAGGGTTAATCCCTTCAAACAGTTATGAAGCCGGGCCAATGTTTTTACCGTTTGTAACACATGCTCCCTGCTTTTTGCATCGCATTCATCCCCGTAAAACCAGTTCCTCATAACAAACATTTCGTTATATGGTCCCTGCACCAAAAATCCTTGCTCTTTATTTTCCACATAAAGGTCCAACGCCGGAAAGCCATGCTCTGCCGCAAACTGCTTTACCTTCTGTTCAAAAGCCACCTTTCCTTCGCTGTAGCTGCAGCTTCCAAGACTTTTTAATCCCCGGTCCGTTTCCAGAATCCAGGCTCCTTTGACACGGCCGGCTCTGTAAACCACCAAGTCGTACTGCGCCAATAAATCAGAAATTTTATCCTCCATACCTCTTCCTCCGACCAAAATCATACTCCTTAGAGTTTATGTGAAGGAAGGGTGGGTTATTCCTCAAACGATACGTTGTTTTGCCAGTGAAAGTAAAATTTCTCTTTCATTCAGCTCAGGCTTGTCTAACACCTGTTGTAACAACTGCTCTAAAATTTCTCCCAGCTGTTTTCCCGGGGTTGCCCCGATGCCGATAATATCCTTACCGTTTACCGCCAGTTGTTTTAGGGAAACACAGTCTCCCCTTTCTGCAACTTCCCGGTGAAGTTCTCTGGTTTCTGCCAGCACAGCCAATTTTTGTTCCTTAACCGCCGGATTTCCGGACACAATCTGTGCCCTCTGAAGTTCCCATAAAAGTTCCATCATATCCGGGCCGAGGCGGTGCATCATATGACGCATGGCTGCCTGATTTTCCTCTTTCGGGCCGGACAAATCAATATATTCATCATAGGCCGTCACCAGACGGACTACCATGTCGGTTGTCTCATTATCAAATTTCAAACGGCGCATCACCGCTTTCGCTGCGCCTCCTGCCAGGGAATGCAACAGTGCCGCAAACTTTAACATCTGCAGCTCCTTTTTACTCCAATCCCCTTGTGTTCCTGCCTGACTGATTACCTCCAGGGTATATACCCCTAAATTAAAGCCATATCCCACTTCCTGTAAAAAGGTTGCCACCATAGCATCAAATTCCGGCAAAACAATCTCAGTAATGCCGTTTTGCTGCATCCATAGCAGCCGGTCCGGATGCGGGGATAACAACAGTTTTGTTAATTCCACGCGGATTCGTTCCGCACTGATTTTCTTTAAATTCTCTGCTCTCTCCGCAGCTGCAATACGGGTATTTTCTTCAATGGAAAATCCTAACTGCGCCGAAAAACGGAAGGCCCGCATAATACGCAAGGCGTCTTCGTCGAAGCGGTCTCCCGCCACACCTACGCAGCGGATAATTTTATCGTTTAAATCCTGCCCCCCACCAAAAATATCCACCATACCGGTCTGCTCATTGTAAGCCATGGCATTGATGGTGAAGTCACGGCGTTTTAAATCTTCCTCCAGGTTTTTGGTAAATAAAACTTCCTTCGGGTGACGGCCGTCTTCGTATTCACCGTCGATGCGGTAAGTAGTAACCTCAAACCCTTCTTTGTCTAACATTACGGTAACCGTGCCGTGCTGGATACCGGTGTCGATGGTACGCCGGAATAGCTCCTTTACCTCATAAGGACTTGCGGAAGTGGTAATGTCCCAGTCATCCGCTTCACGGCCAAGCAGACCGTCTCTTACACAGCCGCCCACGGCATAAGCCTCAAACCCATGTGCCAGCAGGGTTTCGATAATCATATTCACTTTTTCCGGCACCTGGATGTTCATGGGTGGGCTCCTTTTTCTGTAATCTAATAATTTAGTATACCAAATTTCCAGACGAATTACAACGCAAATCCTTTTACATCCCTTGGAAATATGATATACTAAAAAACAAATATGACGTGTTTTCATCAGAAAGGATTTTATTATGATAAAAAAAGTAACTGACACAAAAACCGTAGAACACCTTTTTGACCGCTGGCAGGAAACCTGCATCTGGTCCGCGTTGCAGGGCATTATGGGCGATATCTACGCAGAAGATACAGAAAAACCGGACGCCGCCATGGTAATTTTAGGAGACTTCTGTTTTCTTGCAGGAACTCCAAGCGCCGAGCTTGTGGCATATAAACCATCCACCTACAAGAAAAACTACATTATCATGGTACCGGAAAATGACGCATGGGCTGCGCTGATTGAAAAGCATTATAAGGACGGTGCAGAAAAAAACTTCCGCTATGCCATCAAAAAGAATACAGGGAACTTCAATAAAGAAAATCTGGAGCATGCAGTGGCAACCGTACCGGACGGATTAGAACTGAAAATGATTGACGAAGCACTTTACAATGCCTGCCTTTCGGAATACTGGAGCGAGGATTTTGTATCCAACTATAAAGACTATGCCATGTTCGAAAAGATTGGTCTTGGTGCCCTTATGGTAAAAAAAGACACCGGTGAAATTGTAGCCGGTGCCTCTTCCTACTCCTCCTATACGGATGGGATTGAAATTGAAATTGTTACCAGAGAGGACTATCGCAAGCAAGGTCTTGCCTACCGTTGTGCATCCAAACTGATTCTGGAATGTTTAAGGCGGGGGCTTTACCCAAGCTGGGATGCCAGAACCAAAATTTCCGTGGCACTGGCGGAAAAGCTGGGGTATGAGTACAGCCATGAGTATGTGGCGTATGAGATAAATAATTATTAAGGAAAGGGCTGACGTTACATTTGGCGTCAGCCCTTATCAATTGCAGTTTTCTTATGGATTTTGCGGTTTTGCCTTGAAATTTAACTCATAATTTTTATCGATGTTTTCCACCTCGGCACTGCCCTCCGGGATACCCTTACCAAACAGGTGAATGTACGTCTTATCACCCTCAAAGGTGATATCCGCATCCAACTCCAAACTGGTATAATGGGCCATCATATAGGTCACTTCATCGGAGCATTCTGCTCTAAATTCCTCCAATGCGTCTGACCATTTTTGCTCAGCCTTTTGGGACATACCAATTCCTAACCGGGCGTTACAGGTAATAGACGGAAAATTCACAGTTCCATCTGCAGAATGAGTCATTCCGATTCTGATATCCGGAGTGTTGTACAGAACAAAAACAAAGGACAGTCCTCCTATCAAAATTAACGCAACAACAAGTAAAATCCATTTCTTTTTCATAAAAACTCCTTTCCCGCGATTATACATCGGTTTGCCGAATACAGTGAATACATAATTTCCGTATATGTTCTTCTATTTTTTTATTAAAATTGTTATTCATCCACTCTACGCAACATATAAAAACTTTGCTCTCTTAACTCTTCTTCTTTTTCGGAATATCTGAATTTCAACGTGTCCTCTGTGTCATATTGTATTTCAACAAACAACTTATAATCTATTCCTGTTACCTTGGAAAGCTTGTGTTCAAAAAGAAGAACATATTCCCGCTTATCCATCCGTTCCAATTCCACAGGAAGAAAATCCTCTCCGATGACGTTATCCTTGCTTTCTCCGTATACTGTTCTGAACGACATGGTAAGTTTATAATTTTCTGATGTTTTTTCAATATGTATACTTGGTGTGAACTTTTTATAATACTCACTATCGTCTACAAAACTTCCAACATACTTACCTCTCCACTCTATTTTTGTGACCGTTTTGCCTAACAACCATACTGCACTTACTATTAACAATAAGCCAAAAACTACACCCACTATTACTTTCCTACCGTAACGCATTCTCCTCCTGAATCTCCAAAACACCAAATGTTTTTCATCTGTAATTCTTCTGCAAATCCACTCAACAACTCCTGTTCCTTTTCCTAGATTAATTCCAAATACTGTTCTCTTTCCTCCGGTGGAATATCTAATACTTCCATTGCTTTTTCTGCTGATAATTTTAAATTATTTATAATAGCACGAAGATTTTCCAAATTTCCTTCCATTTTGCCTTTTTTTCTTTCTTCTTCTGCCCAATCCTGCAAAGCTTTACACATATCCACACACTCTCCTTCTACATCTTCTTCAATTTGAATTAGTTCCTTTGATTTGGTGAATGCCGCAATAACATCATATGCATCCCTTGCCAACCTTCTGTACTTTGGTTCATTTGCCAGTAGTTCTTCCAACTTTTCTTTATTTTTTTCATACCGGATAAAATCGAACACTTGCTTGATATCCGTATGAAACATGTCTGTACGTTCCAATTTCTTTATATCCACTAAATTGATTTTATAGTTACCAACCATGGATTTTAATTCTTCCGGAATATTTGTGAAATCCAACAAACCATGGACATCGGCACTTCCATCCCAATTATCACCATAAAATAAAACAAACGTAATGCAGGGATTTAGTTTTTCATTTTTACAAAATCCTGACAGGAACTCTGCCTCCGATATATTTTTTCCTTCTTTGACTTCCGCTTTCAGCTTTTTCTTCTTGTCTATCACTTGGCGCTGATACTCTTTTACATCATATTCCATGCATCGTATCGGCATAAGATAATGTACCTGATTTTGGTTTTCTACACCTATTACCGCAAAGCTGGCACCAAAGGATGCCTTGCGAAACAAATCACGATACTTTATATTTTGCTTTCCTTTTATGTTTTTTTCACCTTTGTGATAACCGGTTTTACTATCTCTATCTGACAAATCTTCCGGCTTCACCACAGAACGTCCGCCAAAACTTACACCATTGATTAAATCTGCATAGCGTTCATTGTCGCTCAAATAACGTGTTAATATTTCATCTTCTTTTGCCACTAAAATACCTCCTCAATTAAACACACTTTGTTATTGCAGGAGGTGGGGGAAACTCCTGCTTTTTGTATGGAAAATAAAAGCATGAATTCCCGGATATTTTTCTTAGAACATGCAACGGCAACTTTTGATTCTTTAGAAATATGCTTTGTGTGAAGTATATCACACACTCCCGGTGCTGCACAATAGCGCACACCAAAAGTTCGGCATTATCCACAAAAATCAAATTGTTTGACTGTGCAAGATGACAAAAAGGCAGTTCCTAATGATACCTCGTACCACATAAGAACTGCCTTTTCTGTTATTATATTAAATTAATACGCCTTACCCCAGTAAACCATCTTCTTAGCAGGCTTGCCGCAGCATACGCAAGTATCTGCAATATTTTCCTGTGCAAATGGCATACAACGGGAAGTGATGCCAGCGGTTTCCTTTAAGCTGTCTTCGCAGGCTCTGTCGCCACACCACATAGCACGGATGAAGCCAGGCTTGTTGGCAGCGATGTCTGCCATTTCTTCTGCGTTGTGAGCGTCGTAGGTGTGCTCATCGCGATGAACTCTTGCACGCTCTAACATTTCCTTCTGGATTCTTTCTAAGAGCTTTGGAATCTCGGTTTCCAGGTCTGCAATGGCAATTGCCATCTTCTCGCCGGTGTCACGTCTTGCCACCATAGCCTGACCTGCCTCGATATCCTTTGGTCCGATTTCGATACGAACCGGAACACCGCGCATTTCATGCTCTGCAAACTTCCAGCCAGGGCTCTTGTCAGAATCGTCAACCTTAACTCTGCAGCCGCCAAGCTTTTCGCGAATCTTGTCAGCGGTTTCTAAAACGCCCTCTGCCTGCTGGCGGATTGGGATGATAACAACCTGAGTTGGAGCAATGGCAGGTGGCAGAACGAGACCGTTGTTGTCGCCGTGAACCATGATTACCGCACCGATAAGACGGGTGGTCATGCCCCAGGAAGTCTGATGTACATACTGTAACTTGTTTTCCTTATCGGTATACTGAATGTCAAATGCCTTGGCAAAACCGTCACCGAAGTTATGGCTGGTACCGGACTGGAGTGCCTTACCATCGTGCATAAGAGCCTCGATGGTGTAAGTAGCCTTAGCACCGGCGAACTTTTCCTTGTCGGTCTTCTGACCGCGTACCATTGGGATAGCAAGAGTATCCTCACAGAAGTCTGCATACAGGTTTAACATCTGGATGGTTCTTTCCTGCGCTTCTTCTGCTGTTGCGTGAGCGGTATGGCCTTCCTGCCATAAGAATTCCATGGAACGAAGGAATGGTCTTGTGGTCTTTTCCCAACGGACTACGGAACACCACTGATTATATAACTTTGGTAAGTCTCTGTGGGACTCGATGATTCTGGAGTAGAAGTCACAGAACAGAGTCTCGGAGGTAGGTCTTACACACATTCTCTCCTGAAGAGGCTCGGTACCACCGTGGGTAACCCATGCTACTTCCGGCGCGAAACCTTCTACGTGGTCCTTTTCCTTGTTTAAAAGACATTCCGGAATGAACATCGGCATGTAAACATTTTCTACGCCGGTTGCCTTAAAACGAGCATCCAGCTCCTTCTGGATTAATTCCCAAATAGCGTAACCGGTTGGGCGGATAATCATACAACCCTTAATACCGG
>JAZNXI010000074.1:0-10870 GCA_045593825.1 Lachnospiraceae bacterium | reverse complement strand
AAGGAAGCAGAGAGAAGAGGCCTTCCAAATGAGGCTTCCATCGTAGGTGCTACCAAGGCCCTGTTATACGATAAAACAGTAGAAGTATTCACAAAGCATAAGGTATTCAGCCGCGTGGAACTGGAAGCCCGTGCGGAAATGAATTATGAAAATTATGCAAAGACCATCAATATTGAGGCAAAGACCATGGTGGATATGGTAAGAAGAATGTACATTCCTGCGGTTATCCGCTATGCTACGGAACTGGCAAATTCCATTAATTCCGTAAAGGCTGCGGTTCCTATGGCTAATTTTACCGTACAGGAAAAGCTTCTTACCCAGATTTCCGAACTTCTCGCAGAAGTGGAAGCTGCTAAGGAAAAGGTGAGAGAAGCGAGACTTGCCTGTGTGGCTACCAATGGGGCTAAGGAAAAGGCAGAGGCTTATCGTGAAACAGTGGTTCCTGCCATGGAAGCACTGCGTGTGCCTGTGGATAAGCTGGAAACTATTGTGGACAAGAAGTTCTGGCCGGTTCCATCCTATGGCGACCTTGTATTTGAGGTATAATACAGTTTAGAGGTGCGTATGTTTAAAAGCTTGCAATGTATCCTGCTGATATCTTCCGTATTATCCATCTCTTTGTTTGGCGGAAAGAACATCGGTCTGACCAAAGAAATTGAAAATCAGAGAGAGTGCGTGTTATGCTCCGTAAACAGCAGCGTGGCCGAGGAATCGGAGGGATATGCCCTTGGCTATACCGATGGCTTTTGGATGGAGAAGGATGAAACCATATATCTTTTAAAATCCTACGGAAGTGCGGTGTTGGAGATAAAAAAGAATACGCAGAGAGAAATAGCTCTTTCTGCGGCTGTTCTTCCGGCAGACATTATCAGTGATGAAAATAATTTGTACATATATGATGATATTTTGTGTGAACTGCAGATTTATACAAAGCAGGGCGGGCTCTTATTGCGCAATAAAATAGATTTAAAGGATGATTTTGTAAAAGAACTGGTGAAACTAAAAGACGGAATTGCTGTTCTGACTTATGGTGGCAAACAAATTCCTGTAAATTGTCCGGACGGAAGTCTTTTGGTTTCGGAAGCAACACAGATTCCTAAGATAGATGCGGCCGGTTATGATTGTGCGGAGTATGTCGGTACGGATGAAGACGGTACGGTGTACTCGGTACACACGACACTAATTAACAACTGTTCCATTCTTTCCGGAGAACTGACCCTGCGTGCTGTAACGGAAGATGGCAAATTGACAGGAAGTTACGTACTTCCTGTCCGGGAGTATACCTATTTGCCGGGAAAATATATCCATGTGATGGAAAACGGCAACGTGTATTTGTTGGTTCCGACAGAGGAAAAAGTAGAAGTGAGGAAAATCGCTTTAAAGGAAGAGGCAATTTCTGCGATGGATGTTCTTTCCCAGGATGCTTCTGCGTTGGAAAGTAAGTATGCCTCTGATGTGCGCTCCAGAAAGCGCAGTGGACTTGCGTGCACGGAAGAAATTACCATGACCAGGGAAGAGGCAAGGCAGCGTGCCGATGCTATGGCAGAATACGAATGGACATTAAAGAAAACCCATACCCTGACTTCAAAATCAGAAAAGGGTGTCATACTTCCAAGGGATGTTGCTTTTTATAAGGCAGAGCATGAGGATAAGTCTTCCTGGAGTGTTAAAATGACGGGCATTCCGTATTGCTGGGGTGGTTTTTATGCGCTTGATACAGGTTTTAGCGGAAAAACTTTTCAACAGGTAGTAGATAAAAAATATGTGGCGGGTAATATTAATCCGAAAGGAAATTATAAGTACATGACAGCCGGGTTAGACTGTTCCGGTTATGTCAGTGCGGTTTTTGGCTTTTCTTCCAAGAAAAATACCGGTGCATTATCCTGTCTGGGGGCGAAAGTATCCGATGTAAGAAAATTAGAGCAGATGGATTTGCTTGTATGGCCGGGTGAGCATATTATCTTTTTTTGCGAATGGATAGACGATGCCACCATGCTGGTTACCGAATCCAATGTAAGAAACGGCAAAGTTATTACTCATCCAAAAACGTTGAATGATTTAATTGTCAGCAAACGGTATCAGATGCGTTCTCCTTGGTAGGGGCTTTACAAATTGGAAAATATAAGGTAAGATAAATATTTGGGTTTAGAACGAATAAATTAAGCAACAAAACAAGGAGGATTTATGATTCAGGCATGTAATGTAACACTGCGTCTTGGTAAGCGCGCTTTGTTTGAGGATGTAAATATTAAATTTACCGAAGGCAACTGCTATGGTTTAATCGGTGCCAACGGTGCGGGAAAGTCTACTTTCTTAAAGATTTTAAACGGTCAGCTGGAACCAAGTAAGGGTGAGGTTGTTATCACACCGGGCCAGAGACTTTCTTTCTTACAGCAGGACCACTTTAAATACGATGCGTACAATGTACTGGATACCGTAATCATGGGTAACCAGAGACTTTATGACATCATGAAGGAAAAGGATGAAATCTACGCAAAGGAAGATTTCACAGAAGAAGACGGTAACAGAGCCAGTGAGCTGGAAGCGGAATTTGCAGACTTAAACGGATGGGAAGCAGAATCCGATGCAGCTACACTGTTAAACGGTCTCGGTATCGAGCCGGAGCTTCATTATATGCAGATGGCAGACTTAAACGGTGCCCAGAAGGTGAAGGTATTACTTGCCCAGGCGCTGTTCGGTAACCCTGACATTCTGCTTCTGGACGAGCCTACCAACCACTTAGACTTAGAAGCTATCCGTTGGTTAGAAGAGTTCTTAATTAACTTTGAAAATACCGTTATCGTGGTATCCCACGACCGTTATTTCTTAAATAAAGTCTGCACCCACATTGCAGATATTGACTATGCAAAGATTCAGCTGTATGCCGGTAACTATGACTTCTGGTATGAGTCCAGCCAGTTAATGGTAAAGCAGATGAAGGAAGCTAACAAGAAGAAGGAAGAAAAGATTAAGGAATTGCAGGAATTCATTCAGCGATTCACCGCTAACGCTTCCAAGTCCAAGCAGGCAACCTCCCGTAAGAGAGCACTGGAAAAAATTGAGTTGGATGATATCCGTCCATCTTCCAGAAAATATCCTTACATTGACTTCCGTCCGGCAAGAGAAATCGGTAACGAAGTGCTTACCGTTACCAATCTTTCCAAGACAATCAACGGTGTAAAGGTGTTAGACAACATTTCCTTTATTGTAAACCGTGATGATAAAATTGCTTTTGTAGGCGGCAATACATTGGCGGCAACTACATTGTTTAAGATTTTAATGGGCGAAATGGAACCGGATTCCGGTACCTATAAGTGGGGTATTACCACTTCCCAGGCTTACTTCCCGAAGGACAACACCCAGATGTTCTCTGTAGACGAAACCATCGTAGATTTCTTAATGCCGTTCTCTCCGGAAAAGGATGTTACCTACGTTCGTGGCTTCCTTGGCAGAATGCTCTTTGCCGGTGAAGAAGGTGTAAAGAAGGTTAACGTATTATCCGGTGGTGAAAAGGTAAGAGTAATGCTTTCCAAAATGATGATTATGGGCTCCAACGTACTTGTTATGGATGAACCTACCAACCATCTGGACATGGAATCCATTACTGCCTTAAACAACGGTTTAATTAAGTTCCCGGGCGTAATTTTATTTACCGCTCTGGACCATCAGTTCATCCAGACTACCGCAAACCGTATCATGGAAATTGTACCGGGCGGCAGCCTCATCGATAAGACAACTACTTATGATGAATATCTGGAAAGCGATGAAATGGCTCGTAAGAGAACTGTTCTTACTGCAATTGACAACGTAGGTGACGACTTAGAAGCGGAAGAAGAGTAATTATAGTGGAGAAATACTATTTCTCAGAAACGAGGTATAAATGAAGAAGGAAACTAAGGGATTTGTGACAAAGCAGGGAAAGGATATGCCGCTTGGTGTGTCCCTCCAAAACAATATGTTTAATTTTGCTGTATCCTTGTCCGGAAGTTCCTCCTGCAATCTTGTGTTATTTAAAAAAGGTGAAACAGATCCGGCAGAGGTTATCCCTATGGAAGCCTCTGCCTTAGGTGTTTTTACGGCGGCGGTTCAGATTCCGAAGAAATCCGGACATACCGAATATGAATATCTGTATCAGGCAGGAGACTCTTATTTTTGTGACCCGTATGCGGCAAAAATAACCGGCAGGGATAACTTTGGTGAGGAGCCGGCATATGTGCGGGCAGAGGTTTATGCGGCAGCAGAAGAAGCAGCGCCTTATAAACGCCATGCACTTTCCGATTTAGTATTATACAAGCTGCATGTGCGTGGATTTACTATGGGGAATGCATCCGGTGCAAGAAAAAAAGGTACCTATGCGGGGCTCGCAGAGAAAATTCCGTACCTGAAGGAGCTGGGTATCAATGCGGTACTTCTTCTTCCTGTAATGGAATTTGATGAACTGGAGGCTTCCCATAAAAAGACGACGGGTCCGGTTATCGGTGCGCCTGCAAGAATGTATCCGGGACAGAAAGAAGGAAAGACATCCAAAGTTGTTGCTAAAGGTAGCAAGGAAAGCCTTTCTGCGGAAGAAAAGACTGCGGTTAAGGTAAATTACTGGGGCTATGCGGATTCTTATTACTTTGCACCAAAGTCCGCCTATGCGGCGAACAAGGAAAAGGTATGTGAAGAGTTCCGTCGGATGGTAGAGATGCTCCACGAGGCAGGCATTGATGTTTATTTAGAAATGATGTTCCGGGGAGATGTCAGCCGGAGCTTTATGTTAGACTGCCTGCGTCACTGGGTAAGAACCTACGGTGTGGATGGCTTCCGCATCAGTGAGCAGCAGCTGCCGGTTGAATTGGTGGCGGGAGATGCGTATCTTAAGAATACTGCCTTTGTTATTTCCGAAGTTCCGGAATGGTTAAAAAACAAGTATCCAAACAGGCTGTTGGAATACAGAGAGAATTTCTGTATGGAAATGCGCCGGTTCTTAAAGGGCGATGAAGGCATGGTGCCTGCACTGAGTCATTACATGAAAGACCGCCGCGAAGAAGCTGCACGAGTACACTATATTGCCGACCATAACGGCTTTACACTGGCGGACTTGTACTCCTATGATGTACGCCATAATGAGGCAAACGGAGAAAACGGTAAAGATGGTTCTGAGTACAATTTCAGCTGGAATTGCGGTGAAGAGGGCGTTACCAAGAGCAAGAAGATACAGGCGCTCCGCCTGCGCATGATGAAGAATGCCCTGGCGGTAACCTTACTTTCCCAGGGTACTCCGATGTTGCTTGCGGGAGATGAATTTGGCAGAACCAAGCAGGGCAATAACAATGCATACTGCCAGGATAATGAAATTTCCTGGCTGGACTGGAGCCTTGCAAGAAAGAATAAAGAATTACTGGAATTTGTTAAGACATTATTGGCACTTCGCAGGGAACATCCGTTGTTTACTATGGAGCGTACAATAAAAGAAACCGATTTCATCGGTTGCGGCTGGCCGGAGATTTCCATCCACGGAACCTCTCCATGGCAGGTGGATTACAGCTCCTACAATCGGCTGGCTGCTTACCTTTACTGTGGCAGCTATGTAAGACGTCCGGACCGTACCTTTGAGGACAGCTTCTATGTTATGTTTAACATGCATTGGGAAAAGCATGAATTTGAAATTCCGAAGATGGAAGGTGTTACCTGGGAAGTTGTTTTTGATACTTCTGCTGGAAAGAGCTTGAAAAAAGACGGCGCGTTTGACGGAACGGGCATAGAATTGGAGCCTAGAAGCATTGTGCTTTTGAAATCCGTGCCTGTTGCAAAAGAAGAAAAGAAGACTGCGAAAAAGGTGTTATTATGAAAAAAAGTTTAAATTCATTTCACTTAAAATGTATTTGTATCGGTCTTATGATAGTGGGAATCTATATGCAGCAGATGATTTATCTGCTGAATGAAGAAACTATTCTGTCCGGGGAACAGTTATCTGCAGGGCTTACCCTGACCTATAACCTGGGCTACCTGATTTATCTGGCTGCGTTCCCGTTGGCTGCGTTTCTTCTGGTGGAAGCGGCAAAAAAGACTGCCGACAGAAAAAAGCTGTTGCTTCGTTTGTTGGTTACTGCATTGATTGTGGAAATACCGATGGATATAGCAACCTTCGGGCTTTCCGAGTGGAAAAACTGGGGCTTAAACCAGAATTATTTCTTTACCTTAAGCATTGCGCTTGGAGTACTTATGGCAGTGGATGCCATCGGTAAAAAGGTTGCGGTGGGCACCATGGGAAATACCATTTCCACCCTGGGTGTATACTTGTTTGCATCGTTTCTGTCTATTCTTTTGAGAACAGAACAGAGCAGCATCGGTGTATTAATGGTTATTACGTTATATCTGTTTTACGGAAACAAAATGTTTTCTTTAGTTTCTGTGACAGCACTGTATTTATTGTTTGTCAGGGGAACCACCGGTTTGGAATTTATTCCGGCCCTCAGCATACTTCTTATCTGGCTCTATAACGGAGAGCAGGGTAAAACCGGCAAGGCTGTCAGGGCAGTATTCTATTTTGCATTCCCGGTAGCGTATTGTGTGCTTGGTGTGCTGGCAAAGGTGCTGTAGCAGGGTAGAAAATTACGGAGGAGATAGCGTTGATTTCTTTAAAAATACTGGAAATGAACAGGTTTATGGGAAAGCTTTTAAAGGGAGAGAATTTTGATGGCTTTTTGCTTAAGGAAGGTTTTTTGCGCACCGGAATGGAATACCGTTTTCAAGGCAGAGTATTTCCTGAATATTTCGATACGGATGAGCAGGAAATACATTCAGAAGAGTATACTTACTGGGGAGAAGTAAAGCCTTTTGTTTTTGATTTGGTAAAAGGGAAGCGGACTCCGCTGGCATTCTCCTTCACACTTTTATTATCAAGAAACGATACCACACAGCTTCTTGCCAGACGGCAGGTAAATGTGGGGGAAGATTCTCCGTCTTTGTTTTTGCAGATCCGGTTTGACCACGGCGTTGGCCACATGGTTTCCGGTACCGCAAGAAATACCTTTACGTTGGATAAGTCCTTGGATGAGGCCTGGGACGCGGAAGTACGGCAGTTGATGAAGGCTATGGAGCTGGCAGTGGAGGAAGAGTAAAGGTCGTAAAAATAAAGAATTTATTAAATTAGCACTCATCTCGCATGAGTGCTAATATTTTTCTTGACTTTTCTGTTTTCAGGTATTATATTGTATCATAGCAGTAAAACATAAGGCATAATATACACGCCTTATAGCATGAAAGGAGTAACACAAAATGAGTACATTAAGAGGAAATCTTTCCATCAATTCCGAAAACATATTCCCAATTATTAAAAAGTGGTTGTATTCCGACCATGACATATTTTTCCGTGAGTTAATCTCCAACGGCTGTGATGCCATCACAAAGTTAAAGAAGTTAGAAATGATTGGTGAGGCAGAGGTTCCGGAAGATAACGAGTATAAGATTCAGGTTATCGTAAATTCCGAAGAAAAGAGCCTTACTTTTATCGATAACGGTATCGGTATGACTTCCGATGAAGTGAATGAGTATATCAACCAGATTGCTTTTTCCGGTGCTCAGGACTTTTTGGAAAAGTATAAGGACAAGGCCGGCGAAGACCAGATTATCGGTCACTTCGGTCTGGGCTTTTATTCCGCATTCATGGTAGCAGACAGAGTTACCATCGACACCCTGTCCTACAAAAAGGACGCAGCTCCGGTTCACTGGGAATCCGAGGGCGGCATGGAATTTGAAATGGGTGAAGGCGACAGAGACGTCCGGGGAACCACCATCAAGCTTTTCTTAAATGAAGACAGCTACGAATTCTCCAACGAGTACCGTGCCAAGGAAGTAATTGAAAAGTACTGTTCCTTTATGCCGATTCCGATTTTCTTCTTAAATGCAACTGCGCAGGAAGAAGAGGCAGAGGATAAGGTAATCGATGCAGAAGTAGTAGACGGTGAGGCAGTGGAAGCTTCCGAAGAAAAGGAAGAGAAGAAGCCGGAACCGCTCAACACTCCAAATCCGCTGTGGAACAAGCATCCGAACGAGTGCACCGAGGAAGAATACAAGAAGTTTTACCGTGATGTATTCATGGATTTCAAGGAGCCTCTGTTTTGGATTCACTTAAACATGGACTATCCGTTTAATTTAAAGGGTATTTTGTACTTCCCTAAGTTAAACACCGAATATGACAGCATCGAAGGTAAGATTAAGTTATACAACAACCAGGTATTTATTGCTGACAACATCAAGGAAGTAATTCCGGAGTTCTTAATGCTCTTAAAGGGTGTGATTGACTGTCCGGACCTTCCGCTCAACGTTTCCAGAAGTGCCCTGCAAAACGACGGTTTCGTAAAGAAGATTTCCGACTATATTACCAAGAAGGTGGCAGACAAGCTGTCCGGTATGTACAAGGTGGAAAGAGAAGAATACGAAAAGTTCTGGGATGACATCTGCCCATTCATCAAGTTCGGCTGTTTAAAGGATGAAAAGTTCCGTGAAAAGATGAAGGATTTCATCATTTTCAAGAACTTAGAAGGCAAGTATCTGACTCTGCCGGAATATATCGAAGCTGCAGCAAAGAAGGATACCGTTTACTATGTAACCGATGAAAAACAGCAGAGCCAGTACATCAACATGTTTAAGGAAAACGGTATTGATGCCCTGATGATGACCCACAACATCGACCAGCCGTTCATTACCCAGTTAGAGTACGAGAACAAGGATGTGAAGTTCCAGCGTATCGATGCGGATTTAACCGACAGCTTTACCGAAGGCGGCGACGATTTGGAAGCATTAAATACAGAGCTTTCCGAACTCTTCAAAAAGGCCCTTGGCAAGGAAAAGTTAGAGGTTAAGGTAGAAAAGATTAAGAGTGAAAAGGTTTCTGCCATGATTACTCTTTCCGAGGAAAGCCGCAGAATGCAGGATATGATGAAAATGTACCGCATGGAAGGCATGGGCGGTGACATGTTTGCCGGTGGAGAAAAGCTGGTATTAAACGCAAATCATCCGTTGGTGAAGTTCCTTGGTGACAACAAGGAGAGCGAACATGCCACTATGCTTTGCGAGCAGTTATACGATCTTGCAATGCTTGCCCACAAGCCGCTTGAGCCGGAAGCAATGACCAAGTTTGTAGAGCGTTCCAATGAAATTATGTTATTACTTACAAAATAATGTCGAAAAACCACGTCAGTTTGGCGTGGTTTTTTTATTTTTCCCCTTTTCAAAAGAATAATAGTGTGTTATTATATACTAAAAGATATGGTTTTCAAAACCGCATCAAAAGCAGAAAAAAACCATTTTTGACGGAGGCTATTATGGCATACAAAATAATTGGAGACAGTTGTACCGACATTACGGAAGAAATGAAGAAAGAAGGCACGGTAAGTCTTGTACCGCTGACCCTAAGCATAGAAGGGGAAGAATTTGTGGATGACGAAACCTTCAATCAGCAGGAGTTTATTGCAAAGATGAAGGCGAGTCCGGAATGCCCAAAATCCGCCTGTCCGTCTCCGGAGCGATATATGCAGGAATTTGAGAGCCAGGAAGAATGTTACGTAATTACCCTGTCTTCCAGACTCAGTGGTTCTTATAACAGTGCGGTGGTGGCAAAGGAAATGTATCTGGAGGAGCATCCGGAGGCAAAGATAGAAATTGTGGATTCGCGCTCTGCTTCTGCCGGTCAGGCGCTGCTGGCTATAAAAATCAAAGAGTTTAAAGAAAAGGGTATGTCTTTTGAGGATGTAAAGAAGAAGATTACGGAGTTCCGGGAAGGTATGGAAACCAGATTTGTCCTGGAGTCCTTAGAGAACCTCAGAAAGAACGGCAGACTCAGCAAAATGACCTATACCATCTGTAATGTGTTAAGCATCCGTCCGGTAATGCGCGCGGACGACGGTGAAATTGTTAAGGTGGACCAGGTAAGAGGACACAATAAAGCGTTGATTCGTATGGTGGAGCATATTGCCGCAGATGCAAAGAGTGCGTTGAAGGAAACGGTGGTTATTTCCCATTGCAATAACCGTGAACGGGCGGAAAACGTGCTGCGGGAAATTTTAAAACGTGTGCCGTTTAAGCACAGTCACATTGTGGAAATGGCCGGTGTGTCTACTTTGTATGCCAACGACGGCGGAATTATCGTAAGTTATTAAAAAATTTTAAAAAAACTATTGACTTTATTACTTTAGTGCGCTACAATATAGCCAATCAATCAAAAGGAGGCAGCTAAAATGATGAATAATAAGTTTTACTTCTATTACTTTTATTTTGCTCAGGGCTGCCCGGTTTTTGAAAAATCCGACATGTAAGTTTATCGGAACAAAAAAAGGACAGTCCGCATTCGTCGTGCTTTTTAGCATACCGGAAGGCGGACTTTTTATTTTGAAATTCAAACTAAATCAGAAGCGAGGTACAAAACAATGGGAATGAATTTCCACAGAAAACTTCCAATTCCGCAGGAGGTAAAAAAAGAATATCCGTTAACGGAACGTATGACAAAAGTTAAGGCGGACCGCGATGAAAGCATCCGGGAGGTGTTTGAAGGAAATTCGGATAAGTTTATTCTTGTTATCGGTCCATGCTCTGCAGACCATAGAGAGCCGGTTCTTGAGTATATTTCCCGTCTTCGCAAGATTGAAGATCAGGTAGCTGATAAGATTATCATTATTCCGCGTATTTATACCAACAAACCAAGAACTACCGGCCAGGGATATAAGGGCATGCTGCACCAGCCGGATCCGGAGGCAAAGCCGGATATGTACAAGGGCATTGTCGCCATAAGAGAGCTGCACATGGCAGCGCTGCGGGACTATGACTTCCCCTGCGCTGATGAGATGCTCTATCCCGAAAACTACCGCTATCTGTCCGACCTGCTCTC
>JAZNXI010000073.1:0-11383 GCA_045593825.1 Lachnospiraceae bacterium | reverse complement strand
TACAAACGATTATAGTTTACGCTCTTCCGATTTATATTTACGAAAATGGAAATGAAGCATATACCTACGGTCCTTCCGTCTTGTGTGTGTATTTCTTTGCGCTGATTTATGTAGTAGCTACTTGTGTTATTCTTTTTGTATTTCATAACAAAGTGAGTCGACGCAGGGAATTTGCGGTTGGTCTTTGGATGGTTATGTGGATTATTGCTGCTGTCATCCAGTTTTTAAATAATGAGATGCTTCTGGTTGGTTTTGCTACAGCAATCGGCGTACTTATTTTGTTTGTTATGATGGAGAATCCGGAATCTAATCTGGATCGTAAATTGGGTTGCTTTAACTCCTATGCACTTACTGAGTACTTAAATGAACTGCAGAAACGTGAAAAGCAATTTGGAATTCTGGTACTTTCCTTTGGCAATGCCCGACTTATGGAGGAACATCGCAGCTATGCGGAAACAATTTTGCGTAGTGTAGTAAATGTCATCAGAAAAAACAAGAATGTGATGATATTTAAAAATGCTCGGCAAGGTCTGTTATTCATCGGAAATGATGGAGATGGCTTATATAAGGTTGGCTTAGAGGTTTATGAGGTTCTTTCGACAAATAAGGAATGGCAGCGGGAAACCCGGTTGGCGTTAATCAGAAAAGGAGAAATCTTAAAAAATTCAGAAGAAGTATTTAGTTTTCTTTCCTTTTTGCAACAGGAGTATTCTAATGAAAAAGAACGTGTATTTTCTGTTGGAGAAGCAGTTGTAGAACTGTTCCGTCAACGCTTTGTAATGGAACAAAAGATTTCGGAGGCTTTAGAAGAGGACAGGGTAGAAGTATTTCTTCAGCCGGTGTTTAATCCGAAAGAAAATAAGTTTACTTCAGCAGAGGCAATGGTTCGAATCAGGGAAAAAGACGGTAGTCTGATTTCTCCTGCCATGTTTATTCCGACGGCAGAAAACAGTGGACAGGTTCTTGAATTGGGAGAACGGGTTTTTGAGAAGGTCTGTGAATTTCTACGTAACAGTGATGTTGTTAAAATGGGTATTCATCACATTCAAATAAATCTTTCTGTTGTCCAATGTCAACAAAGGGATTTGTCAGAACGTTTGACTTCAATTTTAGAGAAATACAGGCTTTCGCCGTCCTACATCGATTTTGAAATCACAGAAACAGCATCTATGAGTTCAAAAAATGTTATCTTTTTCAATATTCGTAAGTTGGTAGAGTATGGATTTAAGTTTTCTTTGGATGATTTTGGGCAAGGTCATTCCAATCTGATGTATGTGGTTGAAATGCCGATTTCTACTATCAAGCTGAATATTGATATGATAAAAGAATTTTTTACAAATGCGAAGGCAAAAATGGCCGTGAGGGCTACTGTGGCTATGGCCCATGGCATTGGTATCAAAGTCGTTGCAGAAGGCATAGAAACGAAAGAGGCACTGGATGCAATTGTTCGTGAAGGTGTGGACTTTGTGCAAGGCTACTATTTTGCCAAGCCGCTTGCTATGCCGGAATTTGTGGAATTTATTAAAAATGAATATGAAAAGAAGTAAAAGAGCTTTAATCTGATGGGATTAGAGCTTTTTTTCTGTTGTAGTATTTATGGTGTACTACTTGCTATTTTAGGATATTTCGTATAAAATAAATAAGGTAGGAAAATTTGTACGGAGGTACGAAAGAATGAGTGAAAAAAAGAAAGTACGTGTTCCGATTGTCCGCATGGAACAGCTGGAAGACGCAATTTATGACATGACAATTGAAGAGAAAGAAATGGCAGCGGCAGCAAAGGCCGGTCAGTTTCTTTCCCTGTATTTAGATGATGAAAGCAGATTACTTCCAAGACCAATCAGTATCTGCGGTATCGATAAAGATGCAGGAACCATCCGTATGGTGTTCCGCATTGCAGGTGAGGGTACCCGCCAGATTTCCTGCTTAAAGGCAGGAGATACCATTGAGGTTCTCGGACCTTTAGGCAACGGTTTCTTTGATGCAGAGGATAAGGTTTCCATGGTTATCGGCGGCGGTATCGGTATTCCTCCGATGCTTGGCCTTGCAAAGAAGCTTCACGCAGAAGGTAAGAAGGTAATTGCGGTGCTTGGTTACCGTGATGCAAAGAATTTCCTTGCAAAGGAATTCGAAGAGGTGACAGAGGTTGTTATTGCAACAGAAGACGGCAGCGTTGGTGTTAAGGGTAACGTTATTGATGCCATCAAGGCAAAGAACCTTACAGCAGATACCGTTTATTCCTGCGGTCCTACACCGATGCTTCGTGGCGTAAAGGCGTTTGCAGAAGGTGCAGGAATTGCCTGCCAGATTTCCTTAGAAGAAAAGATGGCATGCGGTATCGGTGCATGTCTGGCATGCGTCTGCAAGAGTAAGGAAAAGGATCATCATTCCAACGTAAATAACAAGAGAATTTGTAAGGACGGTCCGGTATTTTATGCTCAGGAGGTGGAACTGTAATGAATACGAAAGTTAATATTGCAGGTGTAGAATTTAAGAATCCGGTAACGGTAGCTTCCGGTACCTTCGGCTCCGGCATGGAATACGGTGAGTTTGTAGATTTAAACCGCTTGGGTGCGGTAACAACCAAGGGCGTGGCTAATATTCCGTGGGAAGGAAACCCAACCCCTCGTATTGCAGAAACCTACGGCGGCATGTTAAATGCCATCGGTTTGCAGAATCCGGGCATTGATGTATTTGTAGACAGGGATATTCCATACTTAAAGCAGTTTGATACCAAGATTATTGTTAACGTGTGCGGCCGCTCCGAGCAGGATTACTGCGAGGTAGTAGAGCGCCTGGCAGACCAGCCGGTAGATATGTTAGAGATTAACATTTCCTGTCCAAACGTAAAGCATGGCGGTATTGCCTTCGGTCAGGACCCTAAGCTGGTAGAAAAGATTACCAGCGAGCTGAAAAAGCGTGCAAAGCAGCCGGTGGTAATGAAGCTTAGTCCAAATGTAACCGATATTACCGAAATGGCAAGAGCAGCAGAAGCAGGCGGTGCAGATGCTTTGTCCTTAATCAATACTCTTACCGGTATGAAGATTGATATCAACCGCCGCACCTTTGCCATTGCCAACAAGACCGGCGGTATGTCCGGTCCTGCGGTAAAGCCGGTGGCTGTGCGTATGGTATACCAGGTGGCAAACGCAGTAAAGCTTCCTATCATCGGTATGGGTGGCATTGCAACTGCAGAGGATGCCCTGGAATTTATTATGGCAGGTGCAACCATGGTTTCTGTAGGAACCGCAAACTTCCATAATCCTTATACTACATTGGAAGTAATTGACGGTATCGAAGCATATATGAAGAAATATAATGTAGCAGATATTCATGAGCTGATTGGCTGTGTAAAATAGCATAATAGAGGATTGAAAAGCCCTCGGGTTTATGTTACTATAAAGGGCAGAAAAAACGGAAGGATGGATTTACAAATGGAAGCTTACAAAAAAGAGTTTATTGATTTTATGGTAGAAAGCAAGGTTTTAAAGTTTGGTGACTTCACTTTAAAGAGCGGCAGAAAGTCCCCGTTCTTTATGAATGCAGGTGCTTATGTTACCGGCTCTCAGTTAAAGAGACTTGGTGAGTATTATGCAAAGGCAATTCATGACAATTACGGTGACGATTTTGACGTTTTATTCGGACCGGCTTATAAGGGCATTCCAATCAGCGTAGTAACCGCAATCGCATACAGCGAGCTCTACGGAAAGGAAGTACGTTACTGCTCCGACCGTAAGGAAGAAAAGGACCACGGTGCAGACAAGGGAAGCTTCCTCGGCAGCAAGCTTCAGGATGGCGACAGAGTTATCATGATTGAAGACGTTACCACTTCCGGTAAGTCCATGGAAGAAACCGTGCCAAAGGTAAAGGGCGCAGCAGATGTAGAAATTCTCGGCCTTATGGTTTCTTTAAACCGTATGGAAGTTGGTATGGACGGCAAGAAGAGTGCTTTAGATGAAATCAAAGAGAAGTACGGTTTCGAAGCACGCGCCATCGTTTCTATGGCGGATGTAGTAGAGTGCTTACACAACCAGCCATGCAACGGCGAAGTGCTTATCGATGACGCTATGAAGGCATCCATCGATGCATATTACGAGCAGTACGGCGTAAAGTAGTTTTCGCAGAGTTCCACATAGAAGGAGGTCTCTATGG
Source organism: Lachnospiraceae bacterium (assembly GCA_045593825.1). Taxonomy (GTDB): domain Bacteria; phylum Bacillota; class Clostridia; order Lachnospirales; family Lachnospiraceae; genus SIG299. The sequence continues at coordinate 7,231 of JAZNXI010000073.1, read as the reverse complement.
AAAAAGTATATGTAACCATGAAAAAGGCAGGTATTTTTAACGTGGTAGTCGGAATTGTAATGGCAATTGCCGGTGTTGCGGCAGCTGTAGGCGGTGCGTTTGCAATTGTGCACGGAGCCAAGCTGTTAAAGAGAAAGTCAGAGATTATGTTTTAAAACTAAGAGGTTGTCGGGACGAAAGTTTGGCAACCTCACTTTTGTTTGAAGCAGCGTTCTAACCAAATTCTAACGAAATCCTTATCCTTCTTTTATGGAAGTTTTGCTTTGGTTTGTGTATGATACAAACATAAGCGATATGTTTTTTACATGAGAGGAGAGATAAGTATGGGATGTCTTGGAAATATTTTATGGCTTTTATGCGGAGGTTTCATTGGCGCTATATGCTGGATGATAGAAGGTTTGTTATGGTGTATTTCTATTGTCGGTATTCCGATTGGAATCCAGTGCTTTAAATTTGCAGGCTTAACACTGTTTCCGTTTGGAAAAGAAGTAGCGTACGGCGGTGGTCCGGTATCCTTCTTAGCCAATATTATCTGGATTCTTGTAACCGGTATCCCAATGGCACTGGAGCATTTGGCTTTTGGTGCAATATTGTGTGTGACCGTAATTGGAATTCCGTTCGGATTACAGCATTTTAAGCTGGCAAAGCTGGCGCTGATGCCGTTTGGAGCAAGTGTAAGATTATAAAAGAGAAACGAACCCCTTTGCATAGCAAAATATGCGAAGGGGTTATTCTTTTTCGATTTGTACTTTGCGGCAGTAATGTGTTACAATAACAGCAAGAATGTTTCGGGAGAGAAGGGAGAACATTATTATGGGGTTTCAAAGTATACTGTTTGGAAGCGTTGAAACGGAACTTGTAAAAACGGAGCCGGACTATTTTAAAGATTTGCAGCTGGATTATCTGGTGGGAAAAATCCTGGAGGAGAGTAGGGGATATAAGACGGCACCATATTTCTATACCTTTCCGGGGTCCGAGAAAGTAATCCGGTACCGTCAGCAAATCTGCAGGGATATGGAATCTAAGGAGCTTTGTGCAGTACTGTGGAGTTTCTGCAGAAGACTGGCAGAGTCCGGAAAGGTGTATCGTCTTTCTAAAGAAAGTAAAAATGATATTTCCATTGCAACCTACCATCTGCGGGCGGCATCCCTTTATAGGGAAGCTATGATTAAGCTTGATGAGGAGTTAAAAGGGGTTGAAGGTGACATTTCCTCTGAAGGCTTAAAGGAGTTTTCCGCATACATAAAGGAGGAATTGAACAAGCAGGAAGCTACAGGCTTTGTGGCTGCACTGGAACGTGCAAACAGCTTTTTCTCGGAGCTTAAATTTACCCTTTCCGTTGACCCGGATAAAATTACGGTAACCGAAGAAAAGGAAGCGGCAAAAAAACGTGAGAAAAAAGAAAAAAAGCCGGTGGAAAACTACTTTGAAGAGCTGGCAAAGCTTTTGGAGGTGGAGCCAAAAGAGCAGTATCTTGCCATGCGGGATATTTTCCCGGACCCGTTAAAAACTTCCACCTTAGAGCACGTACTGGTAGGAATTTTAAAGAAGAGCAAGCCAAAGGTATTTGAAGAAATAAATTTGTTTTATAAGAATTTTCCGGACATATATCCGAAGGCGGTTTTAGATTTTGAAGAAGAGGTGCAGTTCTATTTGTGCTTCCAAAAGTTCAGAACCAGAACCCTCGGCATGGGATATCCGATGGAAATGGCGGAAACTACCTCAAACGGGGAGTTTGCCGGCAGGGAGGTATATGATATTGCGCTGGTATGGAAGCAGGAAGAAAATGATTACGAAGTAATTTCCAACGATTTTTCCATGAAAAACCATCCTTGCTTTTTTGTGGTAACCGGTCCGAACCAGGGCGGTAAAACTACCTTCGCCCGGTCTATGGGTCAGGCGGTATATTTTGCATTGATGGGCCTTCCGGTGAATGCAAGGGAGTTTCATGTGCCGGTGTTTAACGGTATTTCCACCCATTTTGAGGCGGAGGAAACCCTGCAGTCCAACTCCGGCAAGCTGAAGGAAGAAATTAACCGCCTGCTGCCGATGATGCGTAAGGACAGCAACCGCAATTCCTTCGTGGTTTTAAACGAATTATTTACCACAGCAACCACCCATGATGCCATGATTATGGGCCGCAAGGTAATGGAGTCCTTCCTGGCAAGAGAGTGCTACGGTATTTATGTTACCCATATCCAGGAGCTGGCCGAGGAGGCAGACAATATCATCAGTCTGGTGGCCCAGTTAGAGCCGGGAGAAGAGAGCAAGCGCAGCTACCGCATGCTTCCGATGAAGGCCCAGGGCTATGGCTATTCCGATGCACTGGTTAAAAAATTCCATCTGGAATATGAAGAGATTGTAAGGAGGTTGTCATAATGGAACCTTATTTATTATATCGTGATTCTTCTACCGACGGAAAGAAAAGCTATGCGTTTCCAAGAGATGTGATTAAGGATTTGAATTTAGACATTATGTTCAAAACCATGGCAAAGCAGGAGGAGCTGATTTATGAAAAGGTCCGCCGTGTGGTAATGCTTCCTCTTACTACTCCGGAGGAAATCTTCTACCGTCAGGAGGTTCTTCGGGATTTGCGCCGTCAGGATGCTATGCTGGAAGACTTATATGCCATCGCAGTGCGCCAAAATAAGGCATTAAAGGATTTAAAGGCGGCAATAAAAAGCAACCGGGCAAAATCCACAAGAAAAACAAGTGAACTGTTTGAGTGCTTAAATTATCTGATGCAGGGGCAGGATGATTTGATAAAAGTTAGAGAACTGTTGTTGCAGAAGAAGGATGCCTGGCAGTCGGAGGGTGTTCAAAATTTATTAATGAGATTACGGGAAATTCCGTTAGACAGCATTAAAGAGCGCCTTCGTGAGGCAAATTCCCTTACCACCGGGTGTGAAGCAGGTTATACCTTTCAGTTTGGCGGTGGCATGAAAATGGAGAAGGCAGAACTTAATTTTATCCGCCCGATTGGAGATGTAAAGAAAAACGGGTTTGCCAATTTTTACATGACGCTTGTTAAAAGAAATGCCATTTTGCTGGGCACGGATGTGACCCTGCTAGATGATGTAAACCATCTGTCGGAGGAGACACTGGGGCAGATTATTGCCATATTTCAACCATACCTGCAGAAAATGATGGTGTTCTACGAGCACTACTGTGAGGAAATTGCCTTTTATATGGGTGTTGTGCAGTTTATGAAGCGCATGGATGAGCTTTATGTTACCATGAAGCTGCCGGAGCCAAAGCCGGTGGGCTCGAAGAATGCTTCCTTTGAACAGCTGTATGAGCTTTCCATGGCAATCTATACCCAGAGAAAGCCGGTGGGTAACTCCATTACCCTGGAAAACAACCGGATGACAATTATTACCGGTGCCAACCAGGGCGGTAAGTCTACTTTCCTGCGAAGCTACGGCATTGCACAGGTGCTGATGCAGTGCGGCATGCCGGTGCCGGCCAGTAAGTTTTCCGCACCGCTGTATCCGCAGATTTTCACCCATTTTACCCGTAATGAAGATGAGCATCTGAATAACGGTCGTTTAAGTGAAGAACTGCAGCGAATGAGCAATATGATTAACAAAACAGTGCCAAACAGTCTGTTTTTGTTAAACGAATCCTTTGCCAGTACCACAGAAAAAGAGGGATCCAAAATCGCAGAAGGCATTATCAATGCCTTTTATGAAAAGAACATCACCACGATGATGGTAACCCACTTATATCAGTTAGCAAAGAAAAAGTATGATGAGGCCAAAGACGGCAGCCATTTCCTTGTGGCAGAGCGTACCGAAAACGGCACCAGAACCTTTAAGATGCTGCCGGGCGAACCGACCTATACCAGCTTTGGTACGGATTTGTTTAAGGTATTGGAAGGGTAAAGTAAGAATGCTTTTGTTGGAAATTTAAACCTAAGCGGGGCATAGCAGCTAAAATTTTTTTGCTGATGCCCCGCTTGTAGTTTGTTTACGCAAATTGGGAAAGATTTAGGGCATAATTTTGGCGTGGTGGGGCACTATGCCCCAGAGACAGCTTAATTTGCCCGGAAGGGCACAAAAAAGCCGATGCATCACGGTGCATCGGCTTAAATTCTGTGAAAAAATATTTACATGGCCTTATCTAAGAACTTGGCAGCCATTTCCGGCCAGCCCTGGCAATCCGGCTGGATGTACTTTTCTTCGCCACCGGAGCTTTCTTCGTTGCAGAGTGCCAGACCGTGGCATCCGAACGGGAACATGTGAAACTCTGCCAGTACGCCCTTTTCAATGAGGGCAGATAAGTAAAGTAAGGAGTTTTCCACCGGAACGGAGGAGTCCTCGTAGGTATGCCACAGGAAGGTTGGAGGTACGTCCTCGGTAACGTGGTGGTCCAGTGTGACAAGCTCCACTAAATCCTGCTTATACTTCTTTGCCTTGTCGGCATCAGACTGCATACCCAGTAAGTTCTCAAAGGAGCCCTGGTGTCCGAACTCGCCGGAGGTGATAACCGGATAGGAGAGAACGCAGGCATTAGGCATAATCTCTTCCGGTGCGCAGTTGTTTAAATAGCTGGAGAGCCATTCCTTCTTGTAGTGGATGCACAGGCTGGCTGCCAGGTGTCCGCCGGCAGAAAAGCCCATAACAGCGACACGTTCCGGGTCGATGCCCCATTCTGCTGCGTTTTCACGTACGGTGCGCACTGCAACAGCCAAGTCGCATAGGGAAGAAGGAAACTCAAACGGTGCAATGTGGTACTTTAATACGAAGGTGGAAAAACCAAGGGTATTAAAACGTTTTGCCACAGGTGCACCTTCACGCTCGGATAAATGCTCGTAGCCGCCGCCCGGACAGATGATAATGGCCGGACGAAGTTCTTCGGTAACAGGGGCATCTTCTTTGTCAAGGATAAAGCAGTCCAGGGTGGCAGGTTTAAAACTTCCTTTTTTTACCTTGTCCACCGGAACTACCATATAATTTTCTACGGTTAATGTGAATTCTCTCATTATTTTATCTCCTTGCATTTTTTTGCGGATTTCAGTATAGTTAAGATACAATAGTTATTATACTATGTTTTAGGAGAGAGTCAATTATGAAAAAGAAAATTTTAGTACTTGCCACCGGCGGCACCATTGCTTCCGAAGCAGGAGCAAACGGTCTGGAACCTGCCGTAGGTGCGGGCGGTCTGCTCCCGTATCTGGTAGGTGTGGCAGAAAATTATGAAATAACAACCAAAGACATCCTGCATCTGGACAGCTCCAACATCCAGCCAGAGGAATGGGTTCTGATTGCCCGCAGTGTGTTTGAGCATCATAAAGAGTATGACGGTATCATTATTACCCACGGTACGGATACCATGGCGTATACAGCATCTATTTTGTCCTACATGTTAAGGAACATTCCGATTCCGGTGGTGCTTACCGGTTCCCAGTTGCCGATGAGTCATCCGCTCACTGATGCGGCAGATAACATGCGCTATGCTTTTGCTATGGCAGCCAGCGGTACACCGGGCGTGTTTGTAAGCTTTAACCGGAAAATCATTCTTGGATGCCGTGCGGTAAAGGTGCGGACCACCGGCTTTGATGCCTTTGAAAGTGTAAATTGCAAAAATGTGGCTTTGATTGATTCCAATGGTTTGAATATCAATGAGAAGCTGGTAAGAAAGCCGGCCGGAGAGTGTGAATTGTTAGATTCTTTATGTCCGGATGTATTCTTAATCAAACTGACTCCGGGACTGAATCCGGAGATTTTTGACGTACTTTTGCAGATGAATTACAAGGGTATTGTTATTGAAGCCTTTGGTGCCGGCGGTCTTCACTTCATCAACCGCGACCTGATTTCCAAACTGGCAAAGATGGTGGAGCATGGTATTTCTGTCGTGGTTTCCAGTCAGTGCCTGTACGAGCGCAGCGACTTGTCTATTTATCAGGTTGGCCAGCTTGCTTTGGAAAAGGGAGTTATCAGTGCCTACGATATGACTACCGAGGCTGCAGTGACTAAGTTAATCTGGGCATTGGGACAAACAAAGGACCCGGCAGAAATTAAAAAAATCTTTGAAACAAACTATACCGGTGAGATTACATTATAGAATTTGTAAACCAAACTTTACTAAAAAAGCGATTTTTTTTAAAAAAGTCGCTTTTTTTAGTGGACAAAATAAAAAAAGTAGCATATAATGCAACTAAAAGTTGCAGAAAAAGCATTGTCAAGTTGCTTGTAAGTCATTTGTTATGTTGCTATAATGGGTCACAAGTAAAAGATTGCAATGCAAAAGGAGAATTATTATGACTATCGGTCAAAAGATTATTCAACTCAGAAATGCTGCTGATATTTCCCAGGAACAGCTGGCAGAAACCCTTGGGGTTTCCAGACAGTCCGTATCCAAGTGGGAGATGGACCAGGCACTTCCGCAAATTGACAAAGTGTTACAGCTGGCAGAAATTTTCAGTGTATCCACAGATGAATTACTGCTTGATAAAATTGAAATCAACAGAAAGCCTGCCAATGAGCCAAGAACCTTAAAGTACTTTGGTACCGATGGCTTCCGTGGCGAGGCAAATGTAAATTTAACCTCCATGCAGGCCTATAAGGTAGGACGTTTCCTTGGTTGGTATTATTCCTCCAAGCTTTCCGGATGTACAAAAGCGGGTTACCGTCCACGCATCGTCATCGGTAAGGATACCCGTCGTTCCAGTTACATGCTGGAGTACTCCATTGTGGCCGGTCTTACAGCCAGCGGTGCGGATGTATATATGCTTCACGTTATCACAACTCCGGGCGTATCCTACGTTACCCGCAAGGATGAATTTGACTGCGGTATCATGATTACTGCGTCCCACAATCCATACTATGACAACGGTATCAAGGTTATCAATTCCTATGGCGAAAAGCTGGATGATGAAACCACCATGTTAATCGAAGCGTACATTGATGGCGACTTAAAGACTCTTGGCGTTACCGGCGATGACCTGCCGCTGGCCCAGAAGTCCAAAATCGGCTGCATCCACGACTATTCCGCAGGCAGAAACCGCTACATCGGTTACTTAATTTCCGTGGCATCCAATTCTTACAAGAAGTTAAAAATCGGATTGGACTGCGCTAACGGTGCTTCCTGGAACATTGCCAAGAATGTATTTGACGCACTGGGCGCAAAGACCTATGTCATCAACGCCGATCCTGACGGCTATAACATTAACACCAACGCAGGCTCCACCCACATTGACGTGCTTTCCAAGTTTGTGGTGGAAAACGGT
>JAZNXI010000072.1:0-7211 GCA_045593825.1 Lachnospiraceae bacterium | reverse complement strand
GCAGCGATATTGTCTTCCGCACCGCTATTAAGCCAACTCCTTCCATTTTCTCGGAGCAGCCCACCGTAAACAAAAACGGCGATGCCATCTCCGTAGAAATCAAAGGCCGCCACGACCCAATCATTGTGCCGCGCGCCGTTGTTGTGGTAGAAGCCATGACCGCCCTTACCATCGCAGATGCACTGCTGGTTAATATGCATTCCAAGCTTAATGGTATTCAAGAATTTTACCGTAAATAGCAAAAATACCCGCGTACAGAATGTCAACGCTGAGCGATTCTGTAGCGGGTATTTATTTTATCTCATAGCACTGCGTTTTTGGCGTAGGTAAAATCTTCTGCGGTATTTCAGTTCCGCATATTCCATAATCTGTTTCATGTAAATAGCATCATAGGCACCACCTATAGCACCAACCACAGGAATTCCCTGCAAAAACTTCATATACAAAAGTTCTTTTGACAAGCACCCTGCCGCTGATTTTATGGCAACCTCCATGGTTCTTGCCTTTGCATAGGCACCGTAATCCATATAAAAGTTTAATTCCTCATTGATGCTTTGCAGTTCTTTTCCGTAACTCAGCGCACCGCGAATCAGAAGCAGAATGAACTTTTTCTCTTCTTCATCATCATAATCAAAACCGTAGCTCAGGGCAATTTCATACACACCTTTTAACATAAGCCCGGTAAACAGGGCAATATCCGGCAGACCAATTCCAAGTACTCCCATGCCGACTCCTGCCGTACCGGACATCAGAAGATTTCCTGCACCGGCTCCCTTCGCCTTTCCGGAAAATACTTTTAATGCTTTTCGTGTTCCATGTACCTTAGCGGCATATTCATTGATTTGATACCACTTCTTCATCTGTGTTTTATCATAAGTTTTTTCAATGACGCCGGTGCCTTTTTCAAAAACCAGACGAAATGCTTTGGAAAAGGCAGTATCTAAAGTATTTTGTAAACCGGCGGGAATCTTCTTTTCCAGCATCTGATTCAACTTGGAATCCGTTTTTTCTGCACGTTTATTGATATAAGCAAGTTCCTGGTTAATGACCTTTCCCCACTCTTTTTCTAACGGTGTCGGGTTCGATTTTCTCAACGCATTCCCTCCCTGCTTGCCGACCTCGGCGGCTCAATTTCTTTCCACTCTCCCGGTTTTAACTCCGGGTCTAACACAATATCTCCCATGGAGATTCGTTTCAAATATATGACCAGACAGCCCACCGCTTTCATCATGCGGCGGATTTGCCTTTTTCGGCCTTCCGTAATGATGATCCTACCCTTAGTTACCGGGTGAAACGGCCGGTTATGGGCGTACTTTTCCTGTAGTAGTTCCGGCAGCTGCAGCAAAACATAGTGCAATTCTGTCCTTTCCGTCAATTCCAGTTTTGCAGGCGCCGTAAGCTTATCCGAACCAATCACCGTTACCCCCTGCTCTAACATATGCCGCTTTTCTTCTGTCAGTTCACCTAACACAAAAAACTCATAGCATTTTTCTTTCCCATGCTCCGGCCTTGTCATCAGCTGGTTCCAAGCGCCGTCATCGGTAATAATAAGCAGTCCTTCCGTTTCCAAATCAAGGCGTCCCACCGGAGACAGCTTTTCGTTATTCAGTTCCTTGAAATAATCCATTACCGTTGGGTAACGGTCATCCGTTCTGGCGGTGACACAGCCCACGGGTTTGTTGAACATGTAATAATGATACATTTATTCCTCTATCGTCTCAATCACAATGTTAAGCTTACCATCCGGGAACTCCAGTCTTCCCTGCAGCTTTGCCGTTTCCAGCCACTTTAAAGCCGGACTGTCGGTAATAATCGTCGGTGTTGTGGTACTGTTGGTCGGAGCATTGTTTTCAATAAACATTCTGCATGCATTGCCTTCACAATCCACACCGTCAATCATATATCTGGCAGAAAGCGTACCATTTCCTTCGAGGTCTGTCTTCTGGGTATCTACACCACCCTGCAAAATAGTACCCTTAAAGTACGGACCGTCACAAGTGCCGTCAAACGGCAGCATACGCACCACTCTGTCCCCGGAGGTTACCTCCAGCCATCCTGTTAAATTCACATAAACCCGTAATACTTCCATAATCCTACTCCCCTTACTTTTTATTTTCTCGTTCCACCGGAACGGACTATTCCCTGCCTAAACAGTCATGAATAAAATACAGTGCCATGGCTTCCATGCGACGGTTCCCCTCCTTGGTAAACCCATGATTTTCATCCAGAAATGTTTCCAATCTGGCATCCTTATAGAATGTCTTTGCCTTGTAGCTGTAGTGAATCGGCACAATATTATCCGCAGTGCCATGCATAAACAACACCGGATTCTCAAAGGAACCTAAATGCTCCCAAATCACGTAGTCCTTGGAAACCTCAAAGAACTGATGTCCAAGCGGAACCCCCCAGAACGCAAAATCTCCTTCCATATGCTCCGGCTTCGGAAAACGTGTTTCCTGATTGTCCAACATACAAAATGCCGGGAACAAAAGAATCAAACCTCTGATTCTGTCCTTTAACTTTTCTGCTGTCATGGCAGAAACCAGACCACCCATGCTGCTGCCAATCAAGAATACTTTAGTCTCATCAATCCAGTCCCAGCTTGTTACCTCGTCAATAACAGAAATCAAATCCTCCATTTCTGTGAAATGATTCATTTCCGTAGTAGAAAGACCGCTGACCTCATCTTTTCTTCCACCGCCACAAAAACTATGGCAAACACCACAAATGCCTGCACCCGCATAATACTTGGCGGAAGTTCTGAAATCCCGCTTAAAGCCGTCAAAACCGTGGCTGAAAATCACCACCGGACACTTGTCCCCTTCCTGCATATTCTCAGGCTTATAATAAAAACAATCACTTATTCTACCGTGATGCGGTATTTTAAATTCTTTTTTGTGCATATAATGCTCCTTTCTGACTTCCCGGATGTCACTTTATTACTTTGCACTAATAAATCATCTGAATTACTTTCAGTATACTACATCTTTTTCATTTTTTACATAGGGAATTTGAATTTTTAATTAATTTCCAATGTAATATTAATCCACCCTTGATTGGAAGCCGAAAAGAGCGTTCCCGGTATCTCACCGGAAACGCTCCTCTTTTTTACTCGCTCTTCTCTGCACATTTCATAGCTGCGGTGTCATGCCCACAGGTTTTCATATCAGCCTTTGTATTCTCCCTGACATAAAAAGCCAACGGTCCTTCCACATCCGGAACGACCAGCTCTCCGGACTCCACCGCAAAGCCTCCGAATAGTCCCACACAACGGAACAACAGCGTCTGGAATACAATTCTGTCTGCCACCGTTGCCACCTGTTCCGGTGCATGAAGCTTCATCACCTCACAGGCACAGGCATACAGTTTTTCATAAAGTGCCGTTATCTGCCCGGATAAGGAATCCAGAATCCGGCATAATGCACCCTCTTCTTCCTTTGTGAAAACAAGAAATTCCGGTTCCATGGTTCCTGCCGCCGTATCATAAATCTTTTTACAAAACATCTCCATATCCTGTCCGGTAAAGTAACGGTTCTTTTCCGGAAGCACGCCAAAATCCGCTGCCATGGCATAGTAATTTTCATCAATGCCGGAATATCCTGCAAAGGTGTAACAACCATACTTACCCTCATACTCATTTTCCACCGTACCGTAATTGGTTCCGGCAGCACCCTGATAAATTTCTTCTTTTTTTGCAAGCTCCGGATATTTTTCGGAAAAGTGACGGTTGCCTAAAAGAATGACAGGCCAAAGTAATCCCCACAAAAGACGCTCCTCGGAAAGCACGGCACAGCACTTATTTATACCGCGAATCTCTGCCAGCTTCCCCTTTAATTCCACTAAAATCTCTTTCATGGCAGGCACTGCAAACTTCTTAGCCTCCCTCTGAAATTCCTTCGTATAATCGTCGGTATAAATCACCAAATTAGTCTGGTACTTTCCGTGAGGGTTCTTCTCTATCAGACGATACTTCTCCATAAGTTCCAGCTCATCCTCCAGGTATACTGATGCCACACCAAGCTCAATGGCAAGCTCCCTCACCGACATTGGCGTATAATAGGCCGACAGCAAAATCTGTCCCGGAAGCTTTCGTTTAAACATGTTATGATACTCCCGGTTAAAGTTATCCGCAAAAATTGTTACAAACTCAAATGGTTCCGGCTTAAAGCTCTTTTCTCCAAATTCACGTTCCATACTGATACCTTCTTTCAAAATTTTTCTTGTCTTAAACAGATAATACTTCACCATATCCAGAGAGATATTCAGTCTTTCTGCCACTTCCGCACAGGATAATTCTTCAAAATAATAGGCCACGGTACATTCCCGGTGTTCCTTAGACAGCAAGGCAATTTCCCGATGAAGCTTTGTTACAGTTTCCTTCAGGGCAAGCTCTTCTGCCAATTCCTCTGCAAAGTCACCTTCTGCCGCCAAATTATCCATGGAAATACCTTTCTCCTCATTCTCAGCACCTTGCGTGCCTTCATAGTAAACTTCCTTTTGACGTCTGCTTTTCTTGTACAGAAACTTCCGATAGGTATTGGCCGCGATGCCCCAGACATAACCATAAAATGCCTCCGGACTTTTCAACTTGTCCGCACTTTGCAAAATTGCCAGCACAATGTCATTGGTTAAATCCTCGGCGTCCTCCTTATTAGACACTCTGGATAACGCATATGCAAAGATGGTTTTCAGATTTTCTTCCACAAAAGAAACGGCGGTAATCGGTTCCATGTAACATAACTCTCCTCTTCGGTGTAATATTATCTTTTTTGAAAGCTTTCATTGATATAGTACCGGATTTTTGGGAATGGTTAACACTTATTTTAAAAAGGCAGGAAAATTTTTTCCTGCCCCTGTAATCCTTTTATTTACATTCTTGTTTTAACTCTAATACTTTCCTCCGAATCACATCTGCGATTTCTAAAAACACCTCATCACACTGTCCGGTCGGATCCTCCAGACCCCAATTTTCCATCCGTTTTCCCGGCAGTACCGGACACTGCACGTTGCAACCCATAGAAATGTAAATATCCGCCTCCGGAATATCCGAAAGCAGCTTGGAATACTGCGCCGACATATCAATTCCAAAGTTTTCTTTCATAACGCGCACTGCATCCTGATTAATCTGCGGCTTTGTCTCTGTTCCGGCAGAGTAGCACTCAAATTTGTCCGCCAGATACTTCTTTCCGAAGGCTTCTGCCATCTGGCTGCGACAGGAATTGTGCACGCAGATAAACGCTACTTTCGGCTTATAAAACGGGCATCTGCCCTGAATACACTGATTATTGTTTGCAGAACGGGAGCACTTAATATCTTCTGCTTCCATGGTTACCCCAAGATGTTCTTTTGCAAACTCCACCGCTGCCAGGATTGCCAGATAAGAATCTCTCTTACAGCATCTTGGACCACCGTTTTCTCCGATACTTCCTAATGCTTTGGAGGTCATCCGGTTTGCCAGACCCCAAGCTTCTTTTGCCAAAGGCGACGCTTTAGTTACGATAGAAACAAACATACCGGTACTGATTCCTGCACCGCAGGCTCCCCAGAACCCACAAGCACCGCCCGGTACACCTTTACCACGGTTCATCATTTCCACCAAGGCAGGCTCTAATTCCACATCTCCGCCGGCATTTTTGTATGCAGTCAGCAAGGATGCTCCCACCAACACATGATGCTCCGGTCCATGCATATGACAAAACGGCATGCTCATCAGCTGTTCCAACAGTTCTATCGGATTTTTGGTATCAGCCTGCATGCAGATGCTAAGAATGCTGTCCATGCCTTTTGTATGACAGTCATTACACACATAGTGCCCTTTCACACATCTTGTCTTACTGTTTTCTTTTTTATGACAAATGGCACACTCCATCAGAACATCCTGTTCCAAATACTCCAGCGGTTTCTTACAAATTATACATTCATCCTTCATGGTACACTTACCTCATTAAAAAATTCCTGTAATAAAAATTTCCAAGCCAATTAAAATTAAAATCACTCCGCCAAAAACAGAAGCCTTGTTGGCAAGCTTTGTACCAAACTTTTTACCGATGGCAATACCGGCCAGGCAGATAAAGAAGGTTACTACCGCAATAATTGCCGCACAAACAAGAGCCATTACTAAACCATATTCCGCAATGGTAAATCCCACGGACAGTGCATCAATGGAGGTAGCCACACCCTGTACCAGCAGTGCGGAAAGTCCGACTGCCTTACAGTCATCCTCTTCCTCCTTTTTCTGCAAGCCTTCGATAAGCATCTTACCGCCGATATATACTAAAAGTACCAGTGCAATGAACGGAATAAACTTTTCAAAAGCCTGAAATTTCTCCACAATGGTATGCACGCAAATCCAGCCAATCATCGGCATTGCGGCCTGAAACAAGGCAAATACTCCGGCTACACCGCACATTTTCTTTTTCTTCATGCAGGTTTCGTTTAAACCATTAGCCAGAGATACAGAAAATGCATCCATGGCAAGTCCTACGCCCAGTAATATGCTGTTAAAGAAAAACACAAAATTCCATTCCATTTAAACATCCTCCACATGTAATAGTATGCCTGTTCCACTTTGCCTATTCGCAAAAGAAAACCAAGTACAGCCAACGCCATACTTGGTTCTATGAAATTACTTAAATTATTACACTCTTTCCCACAATTGTCAATATTTACTGCATATATTTGGAGTACTTCTCTATGAAGTCCGCATACTCTTCCTTTTCCGTCATCCACACAATTACATGATATTCTGTGATTCCAAGTTGGGAATATGCTTCATACCGGTGGTTTCCGTCGTTCAGTTCAAACCCATCTAAGCCATAATGAACAATCAGCGGCGGAAGGTCTGTTTCACGCTTAATAACTTCCATCAATTCCTGTACTTTCCGCTCGAAAGGTTCCGCAGGAATCTGCCACTTCATGCCATCCTCCGGACCACAGTCTCTGGAAAACAGGTTCAACGGAATTTTTACCGGACCGATAAAATAGCGGTCAAACAGTTTTAACCCATCAGAAAACTCTTTGTTATGTCCGTCAGACAAAAGATAACTGTGAATCCACTCCTCCAGCTTTCCGTTTCTGGCATAATTGACCGCCGATGACAGGGTACATTTGTAATCCATAATAAACACCTCTTTCTTTGAATACGCAATCTTTTTGATTGTTTCATGAGAGAGGCAATATTCCTCCGCCAGCTGCCCGATGGTTACGCCGTT
>JAZNXI010000071.1:0-12265 GCA_045593825.1 Lachnospiraceae bacterium | reverse complement strand
CACCGCACTTACTACAGGTTTCCGGATTGGAACCCGGCTTTGCGCCCGAACCATGACAGGTATTACATTCTTCTTTCAGATTTAAGTCCAGTTCCTTTTCTGTGCCGAATACCGCCTCATCAAAGGTAATGCGGATTCCTGCACGGGTGTTGGCACCCTTTACCGGACCGTTGTTGGAACGGCGTCTGCTGCCGCCACCGAATAAGTCGCCGAAAATATCGCCAAAGCTGCCGAATAAGTCGCTCATGTCGCCGGAGAAGTCAAATCCTCCGCCGCCCATGCCGCCCTGTTCGAAGGCTGCGTGACCAAACTGGTCGTACTGACGACGCTTATCTGCATCACTAAGTACTGCATAGGCTTCTGCTGCTTCTTTAAACTTAGCTTCTGCCTCTTTATCGCCGGGGTTAGCATCCGGATGATACTTCTTAGCAACTTTACGATATGCACTTTTTATTTCCGATTCAGAAGCACCTTTGGCTACGCCAAGGACCTCATAATAATCTCTTTTACTCTCTGCCATAATCTCACCTAAACTTTTTATAAAACGAATTCTCACAAATGATAGAATGACACCTGCAGCTACTGCCGCAGATGCCATTACTATTTATACCATACTCACTAACGAATTGCAAGAACCCGTTCAACGTGAATTATACTTCTCTGTAGTCGCCGTCAACTACGTCATCCTGATAAGAGGAGGACTGACCACCCATATCAGCGCCGTTGAAGCCGCCCATGTCAGGACCTGCGCCCTGTGCACCCTGTGCCTGCTCGTAAACCTTTGCAAACAGTGCCTGTGCACTTGTCATAAGCTTTTCCTTTGCAGCCTTGATGTCAGCAACTTCACCTTCGGACATAACCTCAGGATTTGTCTTTTCAATGAGTTCCTTTAAGTGAGCAAGGTCTGCTTCTACTGCTGCCTTGTCATCTGCGGAAATCTTGTCGCCAACTTCGCCGAGTGCCTTTTCGGTCTGGAATACCATGGAATCAGCGTCGTTTCTTGTTTCTACAGCTTCCTTACGCTTCTTATCCTGAGCTTCGTATTCAGCAGCTTCCTTTACTGCCTTTTCGATATCAGCGTCGGAAAGGTTGGAGCCTGCAGTAATGGTGATGTGCTGCTCTCTGCCTGTTCCAAGATCCTTAGCGGATACGTTTACAATACCGTTTGCGTCGATATCGAAAGTAACTTCGATCTGTGGAACACCTCTTCTTGCTGGTGGAATACCATCCAGACGGAATTGTCCGAGAGACTTGTTATCTCTTGCAAACTGACGCTCACCCTGTACAACATTGATGTCTACAGCGCTCTGATTGTCTGCTGCTGTGGAGAAAATCTGGCTCTTCTTGGTTGGGATGGTTGTATTTCTTTCGATTAATCTGGTTGCCACACCACCCATAGTCTCGATGGACAGGGAAAGTGGAGTAACGTCCAGAAGAAGGATGTCGCCTGCACCTGCATCGCCGGCAAGCTTACCACCCTGGATGGAAGCACCGAGTGCTACACATTCGTCAGGGTTTAAGGTCTTGCTTGGCTCGTGGCCGGTTAACTGCTTAACCTTATCCTGTACTGCAGGGATTCTTGTGGAACCACCTACTAATAATACCTTGGAAAGCTCAGATGCGGAAATACCTGCATCTCTTAAAGCATTCTGAACAGGAGTTGCTGTTCTTTCAACAAGGTCATGTGTTAATTCATCAAACTTAGCACGGGTTAAGTTCATATCGAAGTGCTTTGGACCTTCTGCTGTTGCTGTGATGAAAGGAAGGTTGATGTTGGTTGTAGTCTGGGAAGAAAGTTCCTTCTTTGCCTTTTCTGCAGCTTCCTTTAATCTCTGCATAGCCATCTTATCTGTGGATAAGTCTACGCCTTCTGCCTTCTTGAACTCGTCTACGAAGTAACGGGTTACTCTTTCGTCGAAGTCGTCACCACCAAGACGGTTATCACCGGAGGTAGCAAGTACTTCAATAACGCCGTCACCGATTTCAATTACGGATACGTCGAAGGTACCACCACCTAAGTCGTAAACCATAATCTTCTGTTCCTTTTCGTTATCAAGACCGTAAGCAAGCGCTGCTGCTGTTGGCTCGTTGATAATTCTCTTAACGTCAAGACCTGCAATACGGCCTGCGTCCTTAGTTGCCTGTCTCTGGGAGTCGTTGAAGTAAGCAGGAACTGTGATAACAGCCTCTGTTACTGTTTCGCCCAGATAGCTTTCTGCATCAGCCTTTAACTTCTGCAGAATCATTGCGGAAATTTCCTGTGGGGAGAACTTCTTATCATCAATAGTAATTCTGAAGTCTGTACCCATATGTCTCTTGATGGAAGCAATTGTCTTGTCAGCGTTTGTAACAGCCTGACGCTTTGCAGCTTCACCTACAATACGCTCACCAGTCTTTGTGAATGCAACAACGGAAGGTGTTGTTCTTGCGCCTTCAGTATTTGCGATAACTACCGGCTTGCCGCCTTCCATAACGGCAACGCAGGAGTTGGTTGTACCTAAGTCAATACCAATAATCTTTCCCATATTGAATCCTCCTTTATGAATTGAAACCTTAGTTTGCTACCTTTACCATAGAATGTCTTACGACACTCTCTTTATACATATAGCCCTTCTGAAACTCTTCGACTACGATGTTTTCGCCAACCTCTTCGTCATCCACATGCATTACTGCGTTGTGGAAGTCAGGGTTGAACTCGTTGCCCACAGCTTCGATTGGCTTTACGCCCGCCTGCTCAAGCACTGTCATAAAGTGCTTATAAACCTTTTCCATGCCCTGGGCGAAAGCATCTGTTTCCAGAACCTCCGGTGCCACAGTGGCAAGGCCGCGCTCCATGTTATCAATAACCGGAAGGATTTTTTCTACGATATCCTTAGCTCCCAAATCAAACATCTGGGATTTTTCCCGTTCGGAACGCTTTCTGAAATTATCGAATTCCGCCATCTGACGCATCAGTCTGTCGTTTAATTCTTCGATTTTTTCATCCTTTTTGTCTTTCTTTTCTTTCTTTTTGAAGAAGCCCTTCTTTTCAGAACCTTCTTCACCTTCCGCAGTTTCTTCTGCTTCTGTTTTTTCTTCTGCAGTTTCTTCCGTTGTTTCAACGGTTTCCTCAGCAGCGTTTTCTACTGTTTCTTCTGCAGCAGTATCTACAGTTTCTTCTGCAGCATCTGCTTTTACCTGGTTTTCTAAATCCTTGGCGTTCATTGCACGTCCTCTTTCTATTTCTTATATATTTCGTCCAGCTGGGTACGGATTGTTTTTAAAGTGGAAACCACTTTTTCGTAATCCATTCGTTTTGGTCCGACAATACCTATCTTTCCATAAACACCATCTGTTAATTCATAGGTTGCTGTAACTACGGAGCAGTCTTTCATGGATTCCACCGTAGTTTCGTTTCCGATGTAAACCTGGATTTCGTTGGAATCACCAACCTCTTTTTTCATAAGCTCGGTAATTTCTTTCTTTTCTTCCAATGCATACAGTAACTGGGATACGTTTTGGTTATCTCCAAGCTCCGGATACTTAAGCATATTAGTGGTACCGCTGGTGTATACCTTAACCTTATCTTCCTCGCTGATGGCCTGGGCAATGGCATCTAATATATCGGTAACGATGCTGCCAAAACCGTCGGACTGCATTTTAATCTGCTGGATAACATCCAGATTGATTTCGGATAAGTCGAGAC
Source organism: Lachnospiraceae bacterium (assembly GCA_045593825.1). Taxonomy (GTDB): domain Bacteria; phylum Bacillota; class Clostridia; order Lachnospirales; family Lachnospiraceae; genus SIG299. The sequence continues at coordinate 8,580 of JAZNXI010000071.1, read as the reverse complement.
CCTGTAAATAAGTATTTAACAGAATGTTCAGCTTTAAGATAACTTCTTTGTCTACCGGTACGCCGGTGGAAATCATCTTGTTCTTTACGATATTGCCTTCGATAACGATGATGGCTAACAACTGGTTGGCATCCACTTCGGTAAGCTGAATAAATTTAATTTTGCGGCTGCGGTACATTGGTGTGGTAACCATGGCTGCGTAGTTGGTATTTACCGCCAGAAGCTTTGTTACCTGCTCCAGCATGTTTTCCATTTTATCTACCTTTTCCAGCTTTTCACGAAGCTGGGCACGCATTTCTTCTACTTCCTGGTCTTTTGTTTCCATCATGGTGTCTACATAAAGACGGTAGCCCTTGTCGGAAGGAATGCGGCCGGCAGAGGTATGCGGCTGCAGGATGTAACCCATTTCCTCTAAGTCTGCCATTTCGTTACGGATGGTGGCCGAACTTAAATTTAAATCGGTAAACTTGGAAATGGTTCTGGAACCTACCGGTTCACCGGTTTCTAAATAGTTGCGGATAATAGCCTGTAAAATTTTCAGTTTTCTATCGTCTAACTGTTCCATCCGGCACCTTCCTTTCTGGTTGTTAGCACTCATTTGGTTGGAGTGCTAATATCTTATGGATATAAAATAGCACCTGACCAAGGAAAAGTCAAGTGCTATTCTGAAAGTTTTTTGTTTTTAATTGTTTTCTAATAAACTGCCGGATATCGAATTACTTCTCAATATAGCGGAAAGTAATTTCAAATGTTTTTACCTGTCCGAACAGGTCCTGACTCATTGGAGTAGGAGAACAATTTTTTACACTACCCATCATGGATCTTGCATCCGCAGGCGGTTCCGTTACCCACGCGTTGTAAAGATTTACTCTGGTACAAACGCCGTCATCACTGGTAGTATATGGAAGTCCGGTCATTTTTACCACTTCACCGTTAATCTTTACTTCTGTAATATGTATTATATAGCCCGGGAATAACTTTTCGCCGTTACCGATACCTAATGCGCAGAAAGTAACACCGTTTGCAAAACCACCGGAGGTTCCTGTAAAATCAAGAGCCACAGTATAAGTACCTGCACCGGTAATCGGAACGTCGGTTGCTACCAGACCTGCAGTTGCAGAACCCGGCGCATAGGTATCGCCTACGCTGTAGCTGGTGCTCCAGTCACTGGAGGTGTACATAATCCACGCCTTAGCTTCGTTATCGGCAAGAGCTTCCGCTTCCGGAGCTGCAGCCAGTGCGGTATCCATTGTATTCTTGGCATTTGTTTCAATCTGTTCTCTGGTTAACGCTTTTTCTGCTTCATAATTTCTTCCAATAAAGAATTCCTTATACTCATCAATTAAAGAGCACGCGTATCTGTTATACATATTGTTGCAGTCCCAAAGCACCGGACAATAACCATACAAATCACAGTTTGCCAGGAAGTTGGTCATATATTCGGTTCTCTGGTTCTTCACAGCATTGTTTTCATATAAAACGCCCCACTCACCGATAACGATGCCGTAGCCCTGCTCGGTGTACTTGGTCATCTTGGCCAGCATATCATTCATGGACTGATATTCCTGCTTACTTCCCCAGTCTTCCACGCTGGTGAAAATACAGTAGTTGGACGGATCATAATAATGTACGGACAATAACAGCTTGCCGTCTGCTGTATCTGTCGGCATCTTAAATCTGCTGTCACAGGTCATGGTAACATCGGTGTTATAGCCTGCAATTAATAAGAAACGGTCCGCATTGTTGCCACCGGTTGCACGGATGGTATCTACAAACGCCTGATTAATCTGATGCGCTGTTGCATAACACTCATCCTCGGAAAGGGAACCGGAATCCGGACAAACATCCTTATCATTTAAGCGATTACCTAATTCTTCGTTACCGGACTCAAAAATCAACTTATAGGATCTGTCACCATATTCCTCGGCAATCTGTCTCCACATTTCAGTATACATTTCCATGGCTGCATTTCTGGTAACTTCGGTAGCAGAACCGAACATTCCCCACCAGCCGCCGTCCCAGTGGTCATTTACAATAACGAACATGTCAGCGTTAATAGCATAATCAATAATTTCGCCCACACGGTCTAAATAAGACTGATTGATGGTATAATCACCGTCTTCGTAATTCATGGCATTGGTCCAAGCTACCGGCACACGTAAGGTGTCAAAACCTGCCGCCTTCATGCCGCTGACCATTTCCTGGGTAGTAACCGGCTGTCCCCATGCAGTTTCGTACAGGGAAGTTGCCTTGCCCACGCCATGGGATGCACGGCCATAAGCCTCCATGGTATTACCGAGATTGATACCGTTACCCATTAATTCTGCTACTTCTAAAGCATTTAATGTCTTTAAATCAACAGCTGCCGCATCTCCTGCAGGGTCTACGGTAAAGCCCGGATCAATTGGTTCTTCTGTCGGTTCCGGTGCAGTTGTCGGTTCTGTTGCCGGAGCTTTTGTCGGCTCTGCCGGCTGCTCTGTTTTAGTAGTTGGGGTTGGCATAACATCCACATCCTGCTTTTCGCCACAGCCAACAAACATGCCGGTGAGCAATGTTGCAGAAAGAAGCAGTGCTCCCAACTTCTTTAATGATTTTTTCATGTGTAACCCTCCATAATTCTTCTCTTCTATCCTGAACGCCTAACGGCGAACAAAATCCTCCGGTATAAATTCCACAAAAACCCGGTTACTGACATCAATACCCAGGTCAGTCAAAGCAACCCGGTCACCTTCTATTGTAATCAGTTCTTGTTTTTTTAATTTTTGTAATGCACTACCGTATACCGTTTCTATCGGTCTTCCGAAGCGTTTTTGAAACGCTTCCCTGCTGACACCGCACATGCGACGCAAGCCCAGAATCATAAATTCCTCCATCTGTTCAGACTCAACCAGACGCTCGATTTCCCGGCGGACATCCTTGCCCGCTTCTATTTCCTCTATATAGGTAAGCAGTTCCGTCTCGTTATGATATCTGGCATTAGTAAATAAGGAAGAGGCTCCTAAGCCCACACCAATATATTCCACACCGGTCCAATAGGACGAATTATGTCTGCTTTCAAAACCGGGTTTTGCATAGTTGGAAATCTCATAGCGTTCATATCCCGCTGCTGCCAGACGTTCTTTTGTATAAGCATACATGGCACGGTCTGTTTCTTCATCGGGAAGTTCCGTTTCACCGGCCTTACCCTCACCATAGTTCTCATAAAATGGGGTTCCTTCTTCCACAATTAAACTATAGGAAGAAATATGTTCCGGATTCAGTGCAAGAATTGCTTCCACATTTTCTTTATAATCCGAAAGACTCTGACCCGGCAAAGCCGAAATCAAATCCAGACTCAAATTGGAAAATCCTGCTTCTCTAGACCACAGAACCGTATTTTTTGCATCCTCAAAGGAATGAATTCTGCCAAGCAGGGCAAGTTCCATCTCTTTTGATGACTGAACACCGATGCTTAAACGATTAATACCAAGCTCCCTGTAACGTTTTAACTTGTCCGGTGTTGCAGTACCCGGATTAACTTCTAAAGTCACCTCTGCTGCCATCACATCAATGGTAAAGCATCTCTGAATCGTATCCAGTATTTGCTCTATCAAAGACACTTCCAATACGGATGGTGTCCCACCGCCAAAATAGACGGTAGCCAGTTCATACTCCTTTGTAAGGTCTTTATAACCCAATATCTCCTTGCAGAGCGCATCCACATAACGCTTTTTTGTGGCATCATCTGCAGGCGCAGATAAAAAATCGCAGTAATTGCACTTTTTTACGCAAAACGGAATGTGTATATATAAGCCCAAGGGCTTTTTTTGTTCCGGTTTCTTCTTTTTTAAAAATAACATATTAGTTCTCGTCCAGCTTTAATACGCTCATGAAGGCCTTCTGCGGAATTTCCACATTACCAACCTGTCTCATGCGCTTTTTACCTTCCTTCTGCTTTTCCAGAAGCTTTTTCTTACGGGAAATATCACCACCGTAGCACTTGGCCAAAACGTCCTTACGCATTGCCTTTACGGTTTCTCTTGCAATAATCTTACTGCCCACTGCTGCCTGAATCGGAATTTCAAACAGATGTCTCGGAATTTCGTCCTTTAAGCGCTCGCACATTCTGCGGCCACGCTCGTAAGCAGTATCTGCATGTACAATAAAGGACAGGGCATCCACTTCTTCCTTGTTGATAAGAATATCTAACTTCACAAGGTTGGAAGGAACATAGCCCTTTAACTCATAGTCGAAGGACGCATAACCTTTGGAACGGGACTTCAGCGCATCAAAGAAATCGTAAATAATTTCGTTAAGTGGAAGCTCATACTTTAACAGTGCTCTGGTCTGCTCCATATATTCCATGCCAAGATATACACCGCGGCGCTCCTGACAAAGTGTCATAATGGCACCCACGAATTCGGTAGTTACCATGATTTCCGCAGAAACCATCGGTTCCTCCATATGTTCAATTTCCGATGGGTCCGGTAAATTGGACGGATTGGTAATGTCAAGCACTTCGCCATCGGTCTTATATACTTTATAAATAACACTCGGTGCGGTAGTAACCAAATCTAAGTTATATTCACGCTCCAAACGCTCCTGAATAATTTCCAGATGAAGAAGTCCAAGGAAACCGCAGCGGAAACCAAAGCCTAAGGCAATGGAAGTTTCCGGCTCATAGAACAGGGAAGCATCATTTAACTGAAGCTTTTCCAATGCATCACGCAAATCCGGATACTTGGCTCCATCCGCCGGATACATACCGCAGTATACCATTGGGTTAACCTTCTTGTAACCCGGCAGCGGTTCTGCGCACGGACGGTCTGCATCTGTAACCGTATCACCCACACGGGTATCCTTTACGTTCTTTAAGCTGGCGGTGATATAACCTACCATGCCGGCAGACAGTTCCTCGCAAGGGATAAACTGACCCGGTCCGAAAATACCGAGTTCCACAACTTCTGCGGAAGCTCCGGTAGCCATCATTTTAATTTTGGTGCCCTTCTTCACGGTACCTTCCATAACACGAAGGAACACAATAACGCCCTTATAAGAATCGTAAATGGAGTCAAAAATCAACGCCTGCAAAGGAGCAGATGCATCTCCCTTTGGCGCAGGAACCTTTGCCACAATTGCCTCTAATACATCTTCAATATTTAAACCATTCTTGGCAGAAATCAAAGGTGCATCCTCTGCTTCAATACCAATCACATCTTCAATCTCAGCAATAACACGTTGTGGTTCTGCACTAGGCAGGTCAATCTTATTAATGACAGGAATAACATCCAGATTATGGTCCACGGCAAGATACACATTTGCCAAAGTCTGGGCTTCAATACCCTGAGCAGCATCCACTACCAGTACAGCACCTTCACAGGCTGCCAGGCTTCGGGAAACCTCATAGTTAAAGTCCACGTGTCCCGGAGTATCAATCAGGTTAAAAATGTACTCTTCTCCGTCCTTCGCCTTATAAATAGTACGCACGGTCTGCGCCTTAATAGTGATACCACGTTCTCGTTCAAGCTCCATGTTATCAAGCACCTGGGCCTGCATTTCCCTGCTGGTGAGAAGACCTGTTTTTTCAATAATTCGGTCTGCCAACGTAGATTTTCCGTGGTCAATATGTGCAATAATACAGAAATTTCTGATTTTGCTCTGGTCAACTGTTGCCATAGAATCCTCCTTACTTCTCGAAGGAAATGTTCACTTTATCATTTTAGTAAAACATATCCTTAATTACTATCGTAAAAATTCTTGTTTCTTTACCCTATTTTTATGCACTTGTCTCTGCGCATACAAAACCAGAATAATAGTAACTGATTCCATGGATTCTGTCAAGAAAAACAACTATCCGCCCAGTACCTGATGAAGCACATCCGCCAAAGGTTCCATGGCATTCATTGCCTCCTCCACCGTATTTTTTTCCGTACCAAGCTCCACCAGAAGAAAACGTTCCTTTAAGTGCATATTATAACGGTAATCTTTCAGAAAAATCCGGTTCATCAGCCCCGGATACAACTCATCCCCTATCAGCTTCATCTGAAAGCTGAACGCCAGATTGTCCTTTAAATTTTCATTGGGCAGATAAGTAAGTCTTCCTTGGGTATTTCTGCACAAACCGTTAAACAGCATCACCTTTGCCGTCGGTTTTCCGTTCACGGTTGCCACTCTCTTTGCTCCTGCATCCCGGTGTAAATCAATGACAACCTCAATGGATGGGTATCGCTCCAGAAGCTCCTTCAAATATTTTAGGGCATCACTGTACGCAGAATTCCGATTGTCCTTACCGTTTTTCCGGTCAAATACCGTAGTATCGTGCAAAACCCGGTACCCGTACTTCTCCTGCAATATTTCCGTCAGGTATTCTCCCACCCCCACCACCGTGTCCAGGTGTTCCCCGGGCCTGCTGTCTGCAAACCCCTCCGATGCATGGGTATGGAAGATCAGAATCTGCGGTTCGTTTTCATTTTCATTCACTGTAAGCGAAAGATCCTTGGAAATGAAATATCCCACATCAAATTCCTCTGCTGTCATTTTAGTGGTTGCATTGACTATGTACAAATTATCCTTTAAATAGGTTAGATTAAGTAAATCCTCCATCACATAATTTTTCCCGGCCACATCCGCCACACGGACAGAATCCTGTGGAGACGGCATGAAGGTAGGTGATGGTGACACCGTCGGAACCGGAGTTGGTGCCATAGTTGGCGTAGCAATAACAATTCCCGCTTCCCTGGCAAGCAGCAGGTCATTGCCGGTGGTATACTCCACCACCAGCATGTTACTGCCTGTCTTCTCTGTCCGCTCTTCCACTGTGCTCTGTAGCCTGTCACGGTTTACCTCTGGGAAAGCCTTTGCAAATAACAAAACAAAGCACACCAGTAATATAAGTTCTATTTTAAATTCCGTCTTTTTGATTGACACGATTAATCCCACCTGCTAACAATTCACTGACGTATTGCACTGAACTGTCAATATTTCTTGGCATAACAAAAAATGCCTTTACATCCTCTGACACTTCCTCCTTGGCAATGGTTACTGCATCCAACACTGTCGGCACCCCAATGGCAATCACCGGACAACCCAGGCTTGTTTCATTTAACTCCTTCCGGTTGTTTCCCACACCGGCCCCCGGACTGATTCCCGTATCCGTCAGCTGTATGGTAGTATTCAGCCGTTTTGGACTTCTTGCAGCAAGGGCGTCCACCGCAAATACTATATCCGGCTTAATCTGCTCCACAACACCGCGGATAAGCTCCATGGTTTCCATGCCGGTCTGCGCCATCACTCCCGGGGTAAATGCACTTACTTTGCGGTATTTCTTTCCAACAGCTTCACCCACAGACTTCTCCTGAAAATAATGCCTGGTTACAATCAGGCTGTCCACGGTAAGAGGTCCTATGGCATCCGCTGTCACTTCACGGTTTCCAAGTCCTACCACTAATATATGTTCTGCATTCTTCCCCCGTAGCAACTCTTTTAACTGCCCGGATAATTCGTTCTCTGCAGTTTCTTTCAATTTTTCTTCTTCTTCCAAAAGCTCCGGCAATTCCATAGTGATATACGTTCCTACCGAACGCCCCATTGCCTTCGCTCCTTCCTCATTTTGAATCCTGACTACCGTTACCTTCATGGAATGTTCTTTATTCCATTCTTCTTTTACGCTAACCCCTTTTCCTTCCTTTTCCATCCGGGCAGCGCTTTGCATCTGTCCTGCCTCACCGGCTTCCATACCTTCCGCTTCTATAATTAAGTCTGTTCTGTATGTTTTCATAGTTCTCCCTTTCTCTTGTATATAGTATGTTGAAAAACCATAAAAAAATACTACATATATTTTAAAAAGAGGGCTTGACTTTTTCTTTCTTATGGATTATTATTATACAGTATGTTTTTAGTGAAACGTCCGTGTCCTGTTTCACTAGAACAGGATCATGCAAGAGAAAAAACAGATTATTGCATTGGAGGTGTTTTCATGGCTAACATTAAATCCGCTAAGAAGAGAATTAAGGTTATCGAAACAAAGACTTTAAGAAACAAGATGACTAAGTCCAAAATCAAGACTTTAGTAAAGAAGGTTGAAGCTGCTGTTGCACAGAACGATAAGGCTGCTGCTACTGCTGCTTTAACAGAAGCTGTTGTTGCTATCGACAAGGCTGCTGCTAAGGGAATCTTCCATAAGAACACAGCTGCTAGAAAGGTATCCAGACTCACTAAGGCTGTTAATACACTTGCTTAATTTTTGGCATTTAACCACAAGGTTACTAAACGCCGTAGTGAAAACTACGGCGTTTTTTGCGTAACGCGACTGAGAATCCGAAGGATTTCGAAGTGCTTATATACGCATTGAAACAACAAGGAGGATTCATTATGAAAGTAAATTCTGTTAAAGGAACCAACGACTATTTACCAAAAGAAACTGCCCTGCGCGACTATCTGCAGGGAAAAATTTTAGAAACTTACCGCTCCTGCGGTTTCGAGCGTATTACCACTCCGATTTTAGAAGATATGGAAAACCTGGATAAGAGTGAAGGCGGTGAAAATTTAAACCTCTTATTTAAGATTTTAAAGCGCGGTGACAAATTGACCGAGGCTCTGGCT
>JAZNXI010000070.1:0-7198 GCA_045593825.1 Lachnospiraceae bacterium | reverse complement strand
CCCAGGAAGTGTTTACTTCTGACGAAGAAGCAGAACATACTGTAATTATTAAGAAGGCGGAAGGTTCCAAGGGTGATGACTTTACAATTCTCCGCTTAATGATTTCCCACTAACGGATAGGTTGTATGGTTTGAAGGAGGTATATCATGAAAAAATTAGGTTTTATATTGTGTATAACATTATTTCTGGCATTTTCCGCTTGTGGAAAAGCAGAGGATAACAACGGTGCAGTAACACCTGCACCGACAACAACGGAAAATAATTCGGGAAATCCGGCGGAAGCAACGAAGGCGCCGGCAGAAACAACAGCACCAACCGCAGCTCCTACGGAGGCTGCACCGGGTGTCTGGGTAATGGAAGAAGCACCGGCTATCCGTAATTCTCTTTCCGAAGCGGAAAAGTTAACCCGTCAGAATGCTATTTTAGAAAAGGGAACCTTATTGTTCTCCGACAAGACCAATAAGGGCTATTATCCAAGTGATATTTCCTGGCTGACAAGTGCCGGTATGGAAGATTGCGTGGCATTGGTATTTGCCTGTGACGACGTAACCCACGGCGGCTGGGGCGTGCTTGGCCTGAATGTGAAATCTGCCAAGGGCGGCAACAAACAGAAGGACATCGCTGCATATTCCGACCAGCCGGATAAGGAACGACTGATTGTGTATTCCATGGAAGAACTGTTAAAGCAGGCGAAAGCAGAAAAGCCGGCAGATATTACAACCTTCCAGCTTGGGGCATGGAACGGTGGCCGCATTGCGGGACTTTATTATCTTCCAAAGGATGTGGCAGCAGAACTGAACACATTCTTGGCAGAAATGGAGAAGGCAGATGCCATTATCCATACCTATAACGGCGAGCTTTCCAACGAAAACGCCATTGAAAATGCAAAAATCGTGTACGATTATCTGCAGGAGGTATACGGAGAGGTTTGTCTCACCGGTCAGATGGAATCTACTTGGATGGGTTCTCCGGACTACGAGTTAAATTATATCGAGCGGGAAACCGGAAAGCTTCCGGCCATCCGTGGTCTTGACTTTATGCATAACGATTTCGCAGGCGTAACAAAGCGTGCGAAGGAATGGTGGGAAAAGGGTGGTATCCCTACCATCTGCTGGCATACCGGTTCCGACTTCGCCAGTGGTTATGATGAGAGCAAGGCCCATAACTTAAACTGGGACGAAGCCTTTGTTCCGGGTACAGAAACCTACAACGAATTATTGGCGGATATGGACCGTGCAGTGCCGTATTTACAGCAGTTAGAGGATGCAAATGTTCCGGTTTTATGGCGTCCGTTCCATGAGCTGGACGGCGGCTGGTTCTGGTGGAGTAAAGGCGGTGCTGAAAACTTTGTGAAACTGTGGCAGTTAATGTATAGCCGTTACACCGATTTCTGGGGTTTAGATAACCTGATTTGGGTATTTGGTTATTCCGGCAACGGCGGCAACATGGCAGCTTGGTATCCGGGCGATAATTATGTAGATTTACTTGGTGCCGACAGCTATGCTCCGGGTGCCAATGTACATTTATTTGAAGAATGTGATGCCTTGGCGCCGGAAGGCATGCCATTGGTATTCCACGAGTGCGGCACCATCCCGACGGAAGCACAGATGGAAAAGGGCGCACCTTGGTCCTTCTTTATGGTATGGCACACCGATTACATTACCAGCGAAAAGAATAATACCAAGAAATCCTTGAATGAGATTTATAATAGTGAGTATTTCATTACCTTGGATGAACTTCCGTTTAAGTAAAGGGGAATTGGTATGATAAAAAAGATACATAAGGTTTTGCTGGCTGAATTACTGCTTAGTGTATGTCTGGCAGCAGGATGCGGCATGACGGAGGATAATAACATGCAAAAAGGTGAACCAAACATAACAGCAGCACCTACAGAGGAACCTACCCCTACACCGGTACCATTAACGGAGGAAGAGCAGATTCATCTGGATATGCTGGAGCGTTCCGTGATTTCCACCGGCAATAACGAGCGTATGAAAAAGGTAATAGAAAAGGCCAGAAAGGGCGAGGATGTTACCCTTGCTTATATCGGTGGTTCCATTACCCAGGGATATAATGCGGGAACAACAGAAATTTTTGCTAAGCTGTCCAGCGATTATTTCAGGGAAACCTATGCCACTACGGGCAAAGTAAATTATGTCAATGCGGGACTTAGCGGTACTCCGTCCTTACTTGGTTTAATCCGCTCCGACAGGGACATTTTTGAGGCAAAGCCGGACGTGGTATTTATCGAGTTTGCGGTAAATGATGCACAGGACGCCCAGAACAAGGCTGCTTTTGAGAGTCTGGTGCGCAAGGCACTCACCCAGGAACAGGAGCCGGCAGTAGTATTGCTGTTTTCCGTAACAGAGGACGGTTACACCTGCCAGACCAATATGCAATTGATTGGTATGAATTACGGTCTCCCAATGATTAGCGTTACAAATGCCATTCACCCGGAATTTGAGGCCGGCCGTATGACCTGGAAAGACTGGGCAGATGACGGTTCCCATCCGAATAAAAACGGACAGAAGCTGTACAGCGAATTTATCATTCACTACTGGAATAAGGTGGATGCAGAGGAGCTGTCCGCACCGTATATTTTGCGGGAACAAATGTTGAATTTAAATTACACTACCATGAAGATGGCGGACAAGGATACGCTCAAGGTACTGGATGCAGGCTCCTTCCATGAGGAGAATGGACACGAAGCATTTACCAAGGGCTGGGTAAAGTCTGCGGATGCAAAAGAGAATTCGTCCTTTACTTTTGAAATCGACTGCAGAAGCCTGTTTCTGGTATATAAAGAGGCAAATAATGCCACTTTTGGTACTGCTGAGGTTTATGTGGACGGCGAAAAAATGCTGACCATTACCTCTAACAAGTCGGGGGGCTGGTATAATCCTGTGCCGGTGCGAATTTTGCGAGATTCGGAATGTAAAACAAGAAAGGTAGAAATCCGGATGCAGGAGGGTGATGAAGATAAATTATTTTATCTGCTTGCTATTGGATACTGTGTGGAGTAAAATAAGAGATAAGGAGGAGCTGTCGGGCTGTCCGGCAGCTCTTTTTCTATAGGAAAGCTAAATCTATGTAATGGAAAGGGGAAACATTATGAAACGCTTTGAAGAATTAGTGGAATTAAAACCTCAGGACTCCATCTATGAGAGACAGGAAGGTGTGAAGTACGCAGAGTTTAAGAAGTACACCTACTACTCCAGAACCGCAGAGCGGGATACCAACATGAATGTGCTGCTTCCGGCAGATTACACGGAGGAGAAGAAGTATCCGGTGCTTTATATCCTGCACGGCTTCTGGGACAGTGAAGACTGGATGGCGCGTCCGGAGGTAAGCTTGAATGTTATGCTGGCTAACCTGCAGGCACAGGGCCTTGCAAAGGAAATGATTATTGTGCTTCCGTACATTTTCTGTAACAAGGAATTGGAACGTTGTACCGGTATGGATTTAGTGAATGCAAACAGTTACGATAACTTCATCAACGATTTGGTTCTTGATGTAAAACCGTTTGTGGAGAAGACATTTTCTGTGGCAACCGGAAGAGAAAACACCGCAGTTACCGGCTTCTCCATGGGTGGTAAGGAGGCTCTGTTTATCAGCTTTGCCCGTCCGGATTTATTTGGTTATGTGGGTGCGGCATGTCCTGCACCGGGACTTGTGGAAATTCCGGGTTCAGCCCTGCATCCCGGCCAGATTCAGGAAGAAGAGCTGGCCTATCCGGAGGATATGAAGCCTGCAGTCGTATTTGTGACTTCCTCTCAGGCGGACGGTGTAGTTGGTCCGGCGCCAAAGAGCTATCTTGATATGATGGAAAAGAATGGGGAGCCGTTTATCTGGCATCTGTTGGAAGATACCTGGCACGACCATACCAGCGTGAAGCCGCATTTGTATAATTATTTGAGAATGATTTTTCAGTAAGAATTAATAGGAAGAAGGCTGTGGCAGTTTTGTAACTGTTACAGCCTTCTTTGTTATGTGAGAGTTTCTATAATTCTAATGGTTCGACGCCAAGGGTCTTACAAATTTTAATTACCGTGTCAAACTGCATCCCTGCAATACCCCGGGAAAGCCCCGTGGTTAAGGAACTGTAAGGAATGTCTGCGGCAATGGCAAATTGCCGCAAACTTACGTAGTTATCAAGAATCAGATTCCTGAGTTTCTGTTCCCTGGTCTGGTTCATGGGCATCATCCTTTCGAAATGCATGTCTCGGACCGTGAGGTCCTCTTGGTCCTCTTGGCGGGCAATGATGTCTTGGCGGAATTGGGTTTTCTGCCCGGTTCGGGTTTGGTTCCACGATAGTTACTTCCACACCTTTTTCTTCAATCTTTGTGATTTCTTCTTCTACGCAATCCCAGTCAGTAATCAGCCGGTCAAATTTTTCTGCGTCGCATACTTTGATAAATGCATTGGTGCCGATTTTCTGGCTTGGCAGCAGAAGTACTTTCTTGCGGCTGTTTTCAATGACCTTGCGCTGGAAAGCGGCGGTTTCATCGGTGCCGTTGGAAAGCCCGAATTCTGCGGTTAAGCCGCCACCGGTAATGAAACACAAATCAAAGTGCATGCGGCTGACAAAATCGGTTGCCATGCTGTCTACCACGCTGGTGCTCTGGCGCATTTTACCGCCTGCCACATAAAGGTCTGCATTGGTCAGGTGGCGCAGACGGTTAGCCAGGTCTATGGAATTTACCACCAACGTGTAGTGGATATCCCTTGGCAGATAGTGGCACATGTGAAATCCGAAGGAGCCTCCGGTAAGGTAAACAACCTGATTTTCCTTAATATGGGTTACGGCCTGCTTTGCAATCTGCGCGTAGTTTTCAAACACCGGCATTTCATCAAAATTGCGGTCCCGGGGTGGTAAAAATCCCACCGGCATCGGTTTTAAGGCACCGCCGTGGGTACGCTTGCAAAGCCCTTTGCTTTCCAAAATGCGCAGGTCCCGGCGGGCGGACTCGTGGGAAATATCAAACAGGGTGGTGAGCTCTGCGATGGTGATGTGCCCTTTCTTTTCAATGAGTTCTGCTATTTTTAATTGTCTTTCTTCCATTAACATGAACATTCCTCCTTGTTTTCACGGAGTGAAAATGCCCGCCCGCTAATGCGGGCAGAGGAATTCTCCTCCTTTTGTTACTATTTGTGTGTGAATTTGTTGGCTTCATGTAGCTACTAAGGCAAGAATATCACACAAACGGTAACAAGTCAACATGTTCGGTAAACGGAGTTGCGTTTATTTTAACTATTTGACGAGCGAGTGAAAAGATGTGTATAATACAGAAAAGAAACCATTAGGAGTCTAAATTATGAGTAACAAATTGGAATTAAAACAGCGTTGGCTCTCCGAAGAATCCATCGCCCACATCCACGGCTGGGATTTTTCCCATATCAATAACCGCTACGAAGAAGGCAATGATATTCCTTGGAACTATGAAGAAATCATACGCCGGTACTTAACCGAGGACGCCAAAATTTTGGACTTTGACACCGGTGGCGGTGAATTTTTGCTGTCCCTTCACCATCCTTACAAAAATACCGCTGCCACGGAAGGATTTCCGCCAAATGTGCAGCTGTGCAAAGAAACTTTATTGCCTCTTGGTATTGATTTTAAGGAGTGTAGCGATGCGGCAAATATCCCTTTTGCGGATGAATCCTTTGACATTATCATCAACCGGCACGGGGATTTTAATGCCAAAGAATTGTACCGTCTGCTGAAAAAGGGTGGTATTTTCATTACCCAGCAGGTGGGCAGTGAGAACGACAGGGAGCTGGTTGAGATGGTGCTGCCGGGAACCCCAAAGCAGTTTCCGGACTTGAATTTAACGAAGCAGCAAAAGGTATTTGAAGAAGCGGGATTTGAAATCCTGCAGGCAGAAGAAGCCTTTCTTCCGATTAAGTTTTATGATGTGGGCGCCTTTGTGTGGTTTGCCCGCATTATTGAGTGGGAGTTTCCGGGCTTTTCTGTGGATAACTGCTTCGAAAAACTGTTGGCAATGCAGAAAACTATAGATGAACAGGGCGAGGTTGCAGGAACTACACACCGTTACCTGATTGTGGTGAGAAAATAAAATAATTTATTCCGCCACTTGACAACTTCTCTATCTTAGCAGTATACTCAAAACAATTTATAATTCGAAATCATAAAGACGATGACGGAGACCATATCATTACATCAAAAGTCACAGAGAGCCGTAGTTGCTGAGAAACGGTACAAGTAGAGTAACGATATTATCCCTCCTGAGTTGCAGCACGAAAGGAAATCAAGTAGATGCTGACGGGTTTCTCCCGTAACAGAGAACGCATATGTTGGTATGTCGTAAGTGGATAATAGGTATTTAGACAGCCGGCATGGTATATTTGTGCCGGCTGTTTTTGCATAATAATCCTAATCAGCCGTAGACAGTGTGAAATGATTCGGATTTATAAATAATTTTACATTGTCAAAGGAGGAAACTTAAATGAAATTCCCGGAAAGAACATTCACCTTAAAAGACGGACGCACCTGCACCTTGTGCCCAACCTACCCGGAGTATGCTGCCGACATGATTGAGTACTTAAAAATCACTGCGGCAGAAACCCCGTTTCTTCTCCGCAATCCGGATGAAGTAAATTATACCCTGGAGGGCGAGAAGGAAATTCTCCAGAGCCTTTTGGAAAACGAAACCGGTGTTATGATGATGGCTTTGGTAGACGGCAAGGTTGCCGGAAACTGCAGCATCAACGGCATGGGAAACAAACGTAGAGTCCTTCATCGATGCGGACTTGCCATTGCCCTGAAAAAAGAGTTCTGGAACCTCGGAATCGGTACGGCCATGATGCAGTATCTGGAAGAGCTGGCACGGCAAATCGGTTATGAGCAGGTAGAACTGGAAGTGGTGGAAGGAAATGACACTGCAAAGGCGCTTTATGAAAAGTGCGGATTTGTAGAAACCGGAAAACATGTGCGGGCGCTGAAATATGATGACGGTACATACCGGGATGAGTTTATCATGATTAAAGTGTTGTAAGAGGGAGCGAAAAAGATGTCTATTAACTTAGACATCTTTTTTTGAAAAAACCTATTGAAATTAATTTTTAATTCACTTACGCTTATTACAGGACGTCCAAATAATATAGGAGGAAGTTTTGATGAAGAAGGTCTTAGATATTTATTCAAGTAAAAACGACATCAATATAAAACAGATTGTA
>JAZNXI010000069.1:0-14440 GCA_045593825.1 Lachnospiraceae bacterium | reverse complement strand
TATACGGATTATTTTTCAAGTCAAAAATTACACGGTCTACCTGATCCATCATTCCTTCTTTGTACTGATGCTTTACGCCCAACTGGTAACCGTAAGCTTTACCGATGGAACCGTTCTCATCTGCCCAGGAATCCCAAATCTTTGGTTTTAAATCCTTGATATTGTTGGACTTCTGCTGCCAGATCCAAAGAATTTCATCGGTGCAGGACTTGATGCCGGTTTTGCGTAAAGTAAGCGCCGGGAATTCCTTGGAAAGATCATACCGGTTTACCACACCAAACTGTTTGATGGTGTAGGCGAAGGAGCCGTCCTCCCATTTCGGACGGACCTTCTCACCTTCGGTACTGGTACCGTTTTCTATAATATCTTTACACATTCTGATAAAAACATCATCTGCGTAGCTCATGGTTTATTTCATTCCTTCCACAAAGGCCTTGATATTAGAAGCATTCACATACTTGCGTACTTCGCCATCGCGTAATTCTACAAGTGTAGGCGCCTGCATAATACCATATTCATTGGTTAAATCAATACGCTCTTCCGCATCAACAACTTCGTATGCCACATCCTTTAATAACTCCTTGGCAATACGGCAGTTTGGACATGTCTTGGTAGTGAATAACAGAAGCTTGCCTGTTTCTTTGCTTTCCGGCTTAAGCTCTGTCATGCCATTCATGGCTGTGCCTTCTGTCTGACCGCCCACCGGCATTTCTCTTGCTGCCGCCATGTCGTAATTTAAGCGGTTCTTGTATTCCTGGCTCTTACCTGCATTCCAGTTCTGAACCGGACGATAGTAACCTGTAATACGGCTGTAAACCTCGGTACGCTCACCACAGTGAGGACATGTGTACACTTCACCTGTGATATAGCCATGAGTCTTACAGATGGAATAAACCGGAGACATGGTGTAATATGGCAGCTTATAATTTTCTGCAATGGTGCGTACTAACTTAGCTGCTGCCTGCCAGTCAGGAAGCTTTTCACCAAGGAACGCATGGAATACGGTTCCGGAGGTGTACAGGGTCTGTAACTCGTCCTGAATGTCCAGTGCCTCGAAAATATCTGCGGTAAAGTCAACCGGCAGATGGGAACTGTTGGTATAGTAAGGAGTATCACCAGGCTTACCTGCGGTGATGATATCCGGATAATGCTTCTTGTCGTGCTTAGCAAGACGATAGGTAGTGGATTCTGCAGGAGTTGCTTCCAGGTTGTATAAGTCGCCGTACAGCTCCTGATAATCGGAGAGACGGTCTCTCATGTGATTTAATACCTTCTTGGTGAATTCCTGTGTTTCCTTGTCGGTCATATCCTTGCCAATCCACTTCACATTTAAACCAACCTCGTTCATACCGATAAGACCGATGGTGGAGAAGTGGTTGTTGAAGGTACCGAGATATCTCTTGGTGTATGGATATAAACCTTCGTCTAATAACTTGGAAATAATGGTTCTCTTCACCTTTAAGGAACGGGCGGAAATATCCATCATGCGGTCTAAGCGCTTGAAGAAATCTTCCTCGTTCTCTGCAAGATATGCAATACGTGGCATGTTAATGGTAACAACGCCAACGGAACCTGTGCTTTCGCCGGAACCGAAGAAACCACCGGTCTTCTTACGAAGCTCACGAAGGTCAAGACGGAGACGGCAGCACATGGAACGTACATCACTTGGCTCCATATCACTGTTGATATAGTTGGAGAAGTAAGGAGTACCGTACTTTGCTGTCATTTCGAATAATAAGCGGTTGTTTTCTGTATCGGACCAGTCAAAATCTCTGGTAATGGAATAGGTTGGGATTGGATACTGGAAACCTCTGCCGTTGGCATCACCTTCAATCATGATTTCGATGAATGCCTTGTTTACCATATCCATTTCTTTTTTACAATCCTTGTAGCAGAAATCCATTTCCTTGCCGCCAACGATACATGGAAGGTTTGCAAGGTCCGCAGGCACGGTCCAGTCTAAGGTAATGTTGGAGAATGGTGCCTGGGTGCCCCAGCGGCTTGGTGTGTTAACGCCGTATACAAAGGACTGGATGCACTGCTTTACTTCTTTATAGGATAAGTTATCCACCTTTACAAATGGTGCCAAATAAGTATCAAAGGAAGAGAAAGCCTGAGCGCCTGCCCATTCGTTTTGCATAATACCAAGGAAATTTACCATCTGGTTGCAAAGGGTGGAAAGGTGACCTGCAGGAGAAGAAGTAATCTTTCCTGTGATACCGCCAAGACCCTCTTTAATTAACTGCTTTAAGGACCAGCCTGCACAGTAACCGGTAAGCATGGATAAGTCATGAATATGAATATCTGCGTTACGGTGTGCGTTAGCAATTTCTTCGTCATAAATTTCGGACAGCCAGTAATTTGCGGTTACGGAACCGGAGTTATGTAAAATAAGACCACCTACAGAATAGGTAACAGTGGAGTTTTCTTTTACTCTCCAGTCTAATTCGTCTACGTAGCTGTTTACGATTTCCTTGTAATCAAGGAAGGTAGACTTCATGTTACGGATTTTTTCACGGTTCTTACGATATAAGATATATGCTTTTGCCACATCAGTATAACCGGTCTGGGTCAGTACCTGCTCTACGCTGTCCTGGATGTCCTCCACACTGATGGTTTCTTCTTTGATTTTTTCCTGGAAATCGGAAGTTACTCTGAGAGATAATAAACTGATAATCTCATCATTGTAATTCTTTTGTGTTGCAGTGAATGCCTTGGAAATAGCATCAGAAATCTTTGCCAGATTAAAATCTACAACCTCTCCGTCTCGTTTTACTACACTAATCATGCCCTCGTTCTCCTTTCACTTTTTACCCTCTATTTTACTTTTTTTCTACATTTGGTCCTTCGAGCAATCTCGCCTATATAACATTGTAGCAGAGGATAAAGAGTCCGTCAAGAGCAATTCCACAATATCTTGTATTTATTTTTGTTCATTATCACACTATATTGTGTCCATTCTACACGAGTAAGACCTAATAAAAAGGGCGTTTCGGGCAGATTTTACCATTTTTCCGCCCAAAACGCCTTGTGGTTCTATTTTTTGATTCTACTATATATTGTGTCTATTCTACAACTGCTCGTATTCATACACGGCACGTAGAAGCTCGCCTACGCTCCAGGCCTGCGCATAGCAGCCACGGGAAACCGTAGGTGTTTTTCCATCGTAAATTTCTGCAATCTGCGCCACGCAGCCTTCTACCAGCCAGTCATTTAATGCATTCATGCCATTAGCCACATGCTGCTTCCATTCTGCCTTCTCCGCAAATTCCTGTTCCCGGATAAATTTAAGCACTGCCCTGTAGTAAGCTCCCAGCGGGAATGCCCAGGTGGTACCCTGATGATACGCCCGGTCTCTCTGCTGCATCGGTCCGATGTAGATTTCATGGAAGGCCGGATCCTTTGGAGAAAGTGTACGAAGACCGATGGTGGTGTACAGCTCTTCCCGCACCTTTTCAATGACCTGCTTTTCTTTTTCTGCAGGCAGCATGGTAAACGGCTGGGTTAACACCCAAATCTGGTTGCAACGGATTTGGTTTTCTTCTCCGTTGCCGGAAAGCACATCCTTTAAGCAGCTTTCCTCATCATTCCAGAATTTTGCAAGGAAAGATGCTTTTACCTTTTCTGCCAAAGCGGCATATTCTTCTGCCTGCGCTTCTTTTCCAAGTTTTGTTGCAAACTCCTCCATTACCTTTAAACCGCTGTACCAGTAGGCATTGATTTCTACCGGCTTACCGTGTCTTGGCGTTGGCAGATGGTCGCCTACACGCACATCCATCCAGGTCAGCTGCTCTAAATCTGCGCCTGCGGAAATCAAGCAGTCCTCATCCATTTTGATATGGAAATCGGTGCCGTTTTTGTAATTCTCCACAATCGGTGTAAGTACCGGGAAGATTTCTTCTGTGAATGCTTCATCTCCGGAAAATTTAATATATTCATAGGCTGTGTTAATAAATAACAACGGTGCATCCACGGAGTTGTACATCGGGTTGCAGTCACCCTCCGGAAACAGGTTCGGAAGCAGGCCTTTGTGCACATACTTGGCAAAGGTGCGTAAGATACTCTTGCATTCTTCAAAACGTCCGGTCACCATGGTAATACCAGGTAATGCAATCATGGTGTCTCTGCCCCAGTCCTCAAAGAACGGGAAGCCGGCTAGGATGGTTTTGCCTTTGGTGGACTCACGTTCAGACACATAGGCATCCGCACTAACGGATAACTGGCGGCCAAGCTCAGAGGTTGCCTTGGAATTATTCATGAGGTTTGCAACATAGGTTTTGTGGTTTTGAAGTGCTTCCTCAAACCAAGTATCTTTGTAGGTAACCGGCGCTGCTGTACTAAATATACAGGTAAGACTGCTCTTTGTCTCCGCCGCTAAAGTAATCTCATGGTTCAACAACACCAATCCGGTTTCGTCGCGACCGTCTCTCTCATCCTGGGAGAAATAAAGCGGACCGAATACTTCCGGATTCGTTTTGGTTATAGTACCGTTGGTGGCGAAATAAACGCTGTTTCCATCTTTTACAACAGTGTAATGGACACCTGCACCATTTGATAGCATATCCCCGGTTCTGTTTGCAATAAAAGCAAATTTTTCTGCATCCTCTGCGTCAAATGCGGTATTCTTCGCGGTCACACGAAGCATCGGTTTTACAAAAAGGGAAACTTCTTTTGCATTGCCTTTTTCAATTTCGTAATTTACTGCCACGGTGTTTTCACCCTGCACCATCACAATGGTTTTGGTTACGGTAACGCCTGCTACTTTATAAACCCACTGCGGATAATTATCAAAGGTGAAACTTTCTAAATAGCGGAAACCTTCTAAATCTTCTTTTCCCTGCATTCTCTGGGAGGTCAGTACATAGCTTGTACCGTCTACTACCAGTGTTTCCAACAATCCGGTAATCATGTTCCAACGTACATTCGGTGCCTTTTTTGCTGCCATAAAAAATGCCTGGTCGCCACGGGTTAATCCGCCCACCAAGTTCATGCTGTTGTAGCCGCCAAGGCCGTTTGCCATGAGGTAGCAGGTTTTTTCGCCTTCTTCTAAAGTTGTCCAAGATGTTTTATTAAATTCGAATTTCATAGTAGCTTTCTCCAAATATTTTTATGCATATATAAAATGGCGGGGAGTCTCCCCGCCGAATAGGTTGGACCTGGACCATTCGGTCAGCCCCATCCCTTTATTCTGATTCCTTCGTCTGATTTGTACAGTATTTAATTCTGTCTTTGAATAAGACTTTGTCATACCCACATTACCTCCTGCATCACTGTCTTGTATACAGAATGTTCGTTAGCAGGTAAACCATTTTCTAAAGCGAATTTATCCATCTCCTCATCTTCCTGCTGCATTAATTCCACCCAAAGAACATCAACCTCTGTTTGAAACTGGCTTTTAATATACTCCATGATATCAACGCGCATAGAATCTCCATCGATTACGACATCAATATCACTGTCTGCCTGCTGTGTGCCATTTGCATAAGAGCCGGCAATACCCAGACGAATTCCGCTATATTTGCTATACACATTTCTAAGCGTAGCTAAAATTTCATTCAAACTCATAATGCCAACTCCTTTCTTTCCTACTTCTAACCTAAGTATACCACAAAAAGCATAATCCTAGCAACATGTTTGTACTGATAGTTTATTCCTAAACTCTTTTGTCAATTTCTCACTTCTGTTTATTTCGTTTATAAACAAATATTCCTTGAATCAAATTGCCGATTGCCCCACATAACATTCCTATAGGAAGCAAAAAAGAAACTCCCTTTTCTACAAAAATGCAATAGGAAAGGATAATCAATCCTGCCAGCAAGAAACACAAAACCAAAGCATTCTTTATCTTACCCCTCATAAACATCTTCCTTCCCCATCAACCTTCTTTTAAATGCAAATATTTTGCTTAAGGTTCCTGTTGCATACAGAATTCCTAAAACCATAGCACCTATCGCAAGACTGATTGTACTGCCTTCCAGAAAACCGGCAAAAAAGCTATCCGACAACTCCATAAACTCCATTGCAAGATTTGAAATCAAAGCAATAATTCCGAGTACAAAATAAATAAGTACTACTCTCGTACTCCTCTTCTTTTCTTCATTACTGTATTCTGCAACTTTTAATACAGTTTCTTTTAATTCTTGGTTCATTTTCTCACTTTTCCTTTCTCCATCCAATATTTCACGGAGATCGACATCAAAGAAATCAGCCATTTCTATAAGAATGTCCAAATCCGGCATATTGCTCCCGGTTTCCCATCTGGAGACCGTTCTTCTGGCCACACCGAACTTCTCTGCCAACGCTTCTTGCGTGAGTTTTTGTTCTTTTCTCAATTCTTTAATAAAATTTCCGATTTTAATTTGGTTCATAATTCGTCAACCTCCTGATGGTTTCATATTACTTCTCCGTGTAACCAAATTACAGGACACAAAGCGAGCAAATGCCCTGTTTAAGCAAATGAGACATGGTTTGTCCCAAGTAAAACGAAAGGACCCGCCAAACGGCAAGTCCATATTCGCCAAAATGAAGACGTAGGAATTCAACCTTTCCTTCTCCTATCCTTTAAACAGCTGCAAATAAATCTCCTTCGGCACATACGCCTTTACATAAGTACCCTCTGCCTGATACTCCTCTTCCAACAACTGCCCATATTTACGAATCACCTGAATTTTAGCGGTTTCCGTATATGGGAACACATGCTCTAAGAGCACCTTGCTCTCCCGCAGGATTCTCTCCAGAATTTCCAAGAGTTCTTCGGTGCCTTCCCCGATTTTCGCCGCCATTTTTACGGTTTCGTCTGCCTTTAAGTCTTTGCGTACTTCTTCTTCGATTTCACCGTTTGCGATCTTTTCCCGGTAAATATCCTGCTTGTTAAAAATAGTAATTACCTTTTTGTCTTCCACGCCGAGGTTACGCAGGGTTTCGTATACCACATGCATATGCTTGTAACAGTCCGGATTGGAAGCATCCACCACATGCAGAATAATATCTGCATACTTTGCCTCCTCCAGGGTGGAACGGAAGGCATCAATCAGGTGATGCGGAAGCTTTCTTACAAAACCAACCGTGTCGGTAAGCAGAATCTGCTGACCGCTTGGCAGGGTTAAGTTTCTGGTGGTTGGGTCCAGGGTTGCAAAGAGCTTGTCTTCTTCAATAACACCTGCGTTGGTTAAAAAGTTTAATAACGTGGATTTTCCTGCGTTGGTATATCCCACAATGGAAACTACCGGAATCGGATTTTTGCTGCGGGCAGCACGGGCCACCTCACGGGCTTTTACCACGTCGTCCAGTTCTCTTCCAAGCTGGGAGATGCGGTCACGGATTAAACGACGGTCCATCTCCAGCTTCTTTTCACCGGGACCTCTGGTGCCGATACCGCCGCCCAGACGGGATAACACATTACCCATACCGATAAGGCGGGAAGAACGATACTTTAACTGCGCCAGTTCTACCTGGATTTTACCTTCTCTGGTGGAGGCATGCTGGGCAAAAATATCTAAGATGACCATAGTACGGTCCATAATCTGACACCCCAGGGCGTCCTCTAAATTCTTCATCTGGGCAGGGGAAAGCTCGTCATCGCAAACAATACCGTCTGCACCAAGCTCCTGCACCATCAAAAGTACTTCTTCAATTTTTCCTTTTCCAAGATAGGTTCCCGGATGAGGCTTTTCACGGTTCTGGATTACCATAGCCACGGTTTCTGCACCGGCGGTTTTTACCAGTTCTTTAAGTTCCTCCAGAGATTCCTTTGTATCATCGTTTTCGGCAGTGGCAACACCCACTAAAATCAGGCGTTCTGCCACTTCCTCCATGTTATATAATTCTGCCATAAAATTTTACTCCTCTTATTCTGCGGTTTCTTCCGCTCTCTGCCGCTCCTCCTGCTCCTGCATGTCCTTATTTTCTTCCTTGATTTCCCAATGAATTAAAAAGGTTAAGGCTGCTCTAAGGGCAATAATACCCGCCACGGTGGCAATTTCTGTCCAGTCCCTTACAATAACCGTCTTTAAAATCTCGCTTCCCAGCTTAAATTCCAAACCAATGGCAAGGCCCTGTGCCAGTGTAATTTTCATTTTCGGCGAACGGCTTACATAACCGATAAATCCTTTGATGCCGGAATAAATAATAATTCCCACACCGATAAACTCAAAAATAACAATGGCAAACTGCACCAGATACTCCAGTGCGGTTTCTAAAATGTGTATTAGTTCCATAACTCCAACTCCTTAAGCAAAATAAAACTGTAGAAATTACTTTCCTGCCAGATTCTTAAGTTCTGCCAGCAGTTCCAAATCACTCTGCTTTACCTTTATATTGGATGTAATTCTATTCTGCCCCGGTTTCTCCACGGATATTTCGATAATGGTATCTTCCTCGATTCCGCCGGAAAACGCAGCACTAAGAAACTGCACAAACTTCGGATGGTTTTCTGTAAATTTATTTTTTGCCTGCATCATTTTCATCATGGACATTGGATTGATCATGACACGTTACCTCTCTTTCAAAATTAAAGGGCGAAAAAAAATCCGCCATACTATATACAACGTACATAGTATAACGGATTTTGAATCAAATTACAATTATCTTATGCGAAGAAAAAAACCTTTGCGCCGTGAGACTTTAATGCTACAGGAAGCACTTCGGAAGCTTCTACTGCATCCCCGCTCCAAAGCTCGGTTCCCTTAACATCATCATAAATTTCCAGTTCAGCCAGATTTACCTTAATGTTGCTGTCTTCATCACCTGCATTAAACACTGCCACATACTGGCCGCCGTCACAGTCAACGGCTGTCCAAATAATATGCTCGATGCCGTCCACTTCTCTTCTCCAAACCTGGTGGGAATGACGGGCATTGCGGTGCATCTTCAGGATTCCTTCGTTGGTGAGTAAGTCCATGGTGAACTTATCAAACTTGGTCATTTCGCCGCCAATCATCAGCGGGGAACGGAAGATACACCATAAGCTCATCATGGTCATCTGCTCATCCTCGGTGAAATTGGTCCATGCATCCTTATCGTATACCTGACGGATAGCACCCACCGGAAGCATATCTGCATCCGGCCAGTTGCCCGCACCGGTATGGGTACACCATTTTTCCGCACGGGAGAACATATCGTAAAGCAGCTCCCACTTATCCCAGAAGTCGTCGGTAATACGCCACATGTTGGCTACCTGCTTGTAAAGCTCTGCCTTTTCAAGTAAAGCAGGGCCCGGAGAAAGGCTTAAAATCATTTCTCTGCCGCAACCGTGCAGGGCTTCACTTAGTATTACCAGTTCTTCCTCTTCGTGAGGCAGCTCTCTGGCAATATCGTCACACTTAATAAAATCCACGCCCCAGGAAGCATACAGTTCGAAAATACTGTCATAGTACGCTCTTGCGCCTTCCTTGCGAGGGTCTACGCCGTACATGTCCATGTTCCAGTGGCAGATGCTGTTGGTCTTTGCCACTTCTCTGGCCGTCTTGTCGGTACCCTTAATCTTTAAGTTCTGATGCACGGCCTGACGCGGAATACCACGCATAATGTGAATACCAAACTTAAGACCTAAGGAATGTACATACTCCGCTAACGGCGCAAAGCCCTTGCCGCCTGCCGCAGACGGGAAGCGGTTTTCTGCAGGAATTACGCGGGAATATTCATCCACGCACACATCCGCAAAGGGACGGTACTCATTGTTAATAGCGTTTGGCTCATACCACTGGATATCCACCACAACGGTGTCCCAGCCATACTGTTTTAAATTCTTTGCCATAAAATCGGCATTCTGTCTTACAATGTCTTCGGTAACTGCTGCACCGTAGCAGTCCCAGCTGTTCCAGCCCATAGGCGCGGTTAAAGCTTTCATAGGAAACCTCCATATACAGTTTATACTTTGGAGTTATTATACTATTCCTGCACCAAAATAGCAACCGGTTCTTCCGCTTCCCAAATATGGGTATAAGTAAGCTTCAGCCAGACCTCATTATACGGATATTCGCTCAAATGCACTATCTCTTCGTAGTACTCCTTATAATCTTCGTCCATATTATTTTTATTCAAATGACTCATAGCGTTCATGTCGTACTCGTTGCCCTCTGCATCGTAATATCTCCATGCAAAATTCTGGTCAAAGTGGTCTTTCTCCTCAATTTTCACATCAAAGGTTACAGCCCAACCTCCACCAAGCTTTTCTGCTTTTCCAAATTTCACATGCTCCGGCAGCCCTTTGGTTTCACCGGTAAGCAGATTTACATAAGCTAGCTCTCTTGATTTATCCAGCCAGTCTGCTCCGGTAATTACAATTTCTAAATGGTCTGCCTCGTAAAAGTAGGTACTGTCTGCACGATAGGAAGTAATTTCCGGTGTGTCCCCGGAACCGTGTGCTACAATTCCGTTGGAAACTGTTTCAAATCTCATGCCGAGGTCTGTCTTGATGTAAAACTCCAGACCTTTCAGTTTGTCCTTATTCTCTGTGGATTCCTCAATATTCACCCTCAAGTGGGTCGGATACACCTCCATCCTGCGGATGATGATTTCATTTCCATCCAGAAGAACGGTTTTATTAATTTCATACACTTTGCCGACTGCCGTGAACTGTGGGTCAAATTCCAACAGGAACTCAAATACTCCCACACGTCCTGCTCCCCGCTTACTCACATCAAATTTAACCACAAGACCGTCCGGCACATCCTCATCAAGAAAATCAATGGTCATGCTTCGCAGTTCGCCGTTTTTTGCATCATGATTTTTCATTCCATAGGCACAGCCCGCGCTCTTTTTATCTCTTGTCAGAACAGTTGGAGAAACATTATACTCCTTCTCCTCTTCGGACGCTATCCTAAAAAACACATTTACCTGCTTCTGGTCTACAATCAGATATTCCACAGAAACCGTTACTCCATCTTCTTCCTGCGTCAGGTTAATCGGCTGAACATATTCATTTTCCACCGCATCCGTTAGTGACCGTGAAAAAGTTACTGCCTCCGCCAGTTCCTTTAAAAACGGAATCTGAGAACAGGCATAGGCCACCTTTACAGAACTATTTACCGCCACTACAAATAGGGCAAACACAGCCGCAATGCTAATTACCGGCCCAAGAATTATTTTTTTACGACGGCGTCTTTTTTGTGCCCGGGTAAGTGTCCCGTCAAGGGCCGGCACTGTTTGCTCAAGCTCCGCCAGCCATTCGTTATATTCGTCCTTTCGATTCATTGTTCTTCCTCCTCAAGCTCTAATCGCAACAGGGAAAGCGCCTTGCGCTGTCTTGTTGCCGCAGTCCCCTGTGGAATTCCAAGCGCCTGTGCTGTCTCCACCAAGGTATAACCTGTAAAATAGCGTAATATTACCACGTCCTTCAGTTCCTTCGGCAACCGCCGCATTGCTTCCTTTAATGGCAGGGAATCAAATTCCTCCACAGCAGTTTCCGGAAGCTCTTCTAAAGGACGGAATCTTTTTTGCCGCCGCAACTCGTTATGGCATTCGTTAATCAGAATTCGTGTTATCCAGGTATCAAAATATTCCGGTTGCCGAAGCTTCCTATAACTGCACAGTGCCTTATATACTGCTTCGTCCACCGCATCCAGCGCCTGTACTTCGCTGCCAAGATATACCAGTGCGGTTTTATAAAGCTTTCCCCGAATGCCCTCCACTCGAACGGCAAATTCTTCGTTATTCACAGATTCTTCACCTCCTTTTGTACATTAGACGTTTGAGAAGCTGATTTTTATTTTACTTTTTTAATTTTTTCTTCTTAGACAAAAAGGTCCCACAGCAATTTTACTGTGGGACCTTTGTAAATTCAACTATTTAATTACTGACTAAGAATTAGTTTTCCTTAGCCTTTCTTGCTTCTAACTCTTCAGTCATTTGAGCAAGGGTCTTCTTGTCAAGGTTGTAAACAAGACCAAGACCAACAAATACGAAGATACCTGCTACTAAGTAAAGAACACCAACTAAACCACGAATCTGTACAGCGTTCTCCCAAGCGATCTTGGTTACGTCGATGAACTCTGCACCTGTTTCAGGATTGATTGCATTGTTTACATAACCCATGGTACCCATGATAGCTACTGCAACTGCAGGACCAACGCCCTGAGCCAGCTTACGGAAGAAGGAATGTAAGGAATAAACAACGCCTTCTTCTCTCTTACCTGTCTTCCATTCGTTGTAGTCGATAGCATCGCCCATCATAGCCCAGGAGATAGTGGAGTAAATACCCATACCAAGGGAACAAATTAACATACCAATAACATATACAAGTAAGTCAAGACCTGTGTTACCCTGAGAAACAGGAATAATTCCAAGAGGTGCTAATAAAAGAACCGCTGCACCAACAATGTAGCTGATGGAACCTACAACGGAAAGCTCCTTCTTACCATACTTAGTTACCAGCTTACGTGCCAGTGGTGTAAATACCAAAATAGGAATCATGGCAAATAAGGAAACGATTCCGGAAATCTTTGTATTCTGGAAGTAAATCTGGAAAGTTACTGTAATAGCGGTAGCTGCACCCTGCTGACCGATGAACATACCCATAGCAGCAAGTGTTGCACCAACTGCAGGACGGTTCTTACAGAAGTTCTTCATAGCTTCAATAACATTGAACTTTGGCTGGTCGTCATTGAGCTTAACGTCCTGTTCAACACGAATTTCTGTGTTCTTAATCATGAACTGGAAGCAGAAGAAACCAATAATACCCATGATGAATGCGGTAATGAAAACCTTAGTTCCGTTTAAGGACTGGTCTTCGTTGTAAATAAGGAATGGTAACAGAACCATAGGTAAAATGTTACCAAGAAGACCTCCGATGGAACGCCATGCGGAAAGAGAAGCACGGTCAGCCGGTTCGTTGGAAATTAAGGATAACAAGGAACCGTAAGGTACGTTTGCTACGGTATAGAATGCATCCCAAATTACATAACCTGCAATAAAGATAATGAACTTAGCCCATACAGGAGCCTGCGGGAACGGAAGGAAACAGCAGGCACCACCAACAATAAGACCGATGGAACCAAACCAAATGTACTGTAAGAACTTGTTACGCTTGTATGTATGGCGGTCAGCATCTACCATGGAACCGATGATTGGGTCATTGATAGCATCCCAAACCTGAACCACAATCAGCATCAGGGAATACCAAGCGCTCATACCCATAACCTGTGTCCAGAACAGCGCCATAGTGCTCTTTAATGCAAAACTCATGTTACAACCAAGGTCACCTGCCGCGTATGCGAGACAGTCGCGCATACCAAACTTGCGGAAACCTTTGGCATCTCTCTTAACTTCTTTCTTTGCCATTGCAAAATCCTCCATAAATGTAAATTAATATGTACCTTCTCATACACATTTCGTAAGAGCTTGTATACATTATACCCCATGTTTTATAAAAAAGCTAGTACTTTTTTGTTATTTTTCATGGGAATTCGACAAAATTCTAAACTTTTTTATTTATTTTTCACAAAAAATGCGGTTTTTTATTAACTTCACAAAAAAGAGAACTTGTATACAAGCTCTCTTTTCATTTACCGCTTTATCGTAATAAACCGATTTATTTCTTAATTTTATTTAATGCCGCATTCAATTCCAACAACTGCTCCTTGGTAACGGTAATATTGGCACTGCCGGCCATATTCATGGCGCGAAGTACGGTAAAACCGCCCAGCATCTTCATCATGGCAGGTGACATTTCGAAGCCCATCACCTTCTTCTTTTTGCCATCGGCACCTCCCATGAACTGCTTCATCAGGTCGCCGAAAAGCTTCATGCCCTCCGGATTTTCCATAATGTCGCCAATCTTGTCGTTTAAGGAGAAATATCCTTCCGGTGCAGTAACATCAAACCAGTTAAGAACGGCTCCCTCTTCCTTTAAGCGGTACTTTTCGTTAAACTTATCCACCTTGTTGATGGTGCTTTCATCGGTGCAGCTTCCTGCCTTGGCGGTAAGGGTGGTTGTTCCCTTATTCGGTACATCAAAGTAGAAGAAATGCTCTGCACTCTCTTTAACCCCAAGACTTTCACCGTTTGCGAAAAGTTCTACGGATGGCAGGTTGGAATATACGGTTACCTTAGTCACATCCTCTACACGGTCCACATAACGCTTACCGCAAATGTGCACAAACGGGTCATCCGCCGGGTCTGCCAGCCAAGCCTTATAAGCATAGAAGGCATCCTTCTTGTACTTTCTGTCGAAAGTCACGAGACCCTTGTGGTTCTGGCCGTTTTCACCGCCCTCGTTACGTCCGTCGGCACCAAAGTCAAACATGTTCCACACATGGGTTGCCCACATATACTTTCTGGTGAAGAGCTGCTTGATAAGTTCTTCATGATAGTATGCCTGATATTCTTCGGTATAATCGCCCTGCTTTGGCTCGGAGGTATGCCAGTTTAATGCTTCACAGCCGTACTCGGAGCAGCCGATTGGCTTATTCGGATGAGTCTTATGGAATTCACCAAACCAAGG
>JAZNXI010000068.1:0-22441 GCA_045593825.1 Lachnospiraceae bacterium | reverse complement strand
TCCTCTATACATAGAATATTATAATAAATACGAGGATAGCTGTTGGACAGAAGTAACAGCAAAAAAGAGAATAAAACAAGTATTAACCATAGAGGATTCTTTCTCGCTAATTATGAAAGACGATAATGATATAGTGTGTGGTTTTGTTATGGGATATTTTAAACAATATGATGATATTGTGGGCTATACGCTGGAAGAAATCATTATCTCATACCAATATCAAAACAAAGGCTTAGGCAGTATGCTTCTTGCAGAACTTGAGTCAAGAGTGAAAGAATCCGGTGCTGCCTGCATTGAATTACAAGCAGTAAATGATGAAATGCATGAAAAATTTTATGGCAAAGCAGGTTTTTCTAATGCTAAAAACTTTGTAATGAAAGTAAAGTGGTTTGAGTAACAAAATTTCTACTAGGGAAGGAGAACACCATGACAGACGGTCACATTCATATTGAGAAAGGGCCTTATACCTTAGAGTGGATACAGAAATTTGTGGATAAAGCGATGGAAATGGAACTTACGGAAATCAGGCTTCTGGAGCATAACTACCGGTTTGAAGAGTTTGTTCCCATGTATGATTCCGTGTGTGCCTACAGTGAATACGTAGACGCATGGTTTCACAGAAACGCCGGAGTATACAAACTGGAGGACTATCTGGAACTTATTCGGAAGGTTCGAGACGAGAAATATCCGGTGGAGATTAAGTTTGGTCTGGAAATCTGCTATTTCAAAGAGTTTGAAGAAATGACAGCTAAACTTACCAAAGACAAAGACTTTGATTTTTTACTGGGCAGCATTCATTTTGTGGATGATTTTGCCTTTGACCATAAGCTGGAGCATTGGAACGGAATTGATGTGGACGAGATTTACCGCAGATATTTTGAAGATTCTATTTTGCTGGCAAAAAGTGGAATCTTTGATGGCATCGGTCATCCGGACGCTATTAAGTTGTTTGGACACAAGCCGTCTTTTTCTTTGACTGAATATTATGAGAGTTTGGCGGAAGCACTTGCTAAAAACGGCATGTATGCAGACCAAAACAGCGGAATTGCCAGACGGTGTCCGGGGGCTTCCCTTGGCATGGAGAAGGAGCTGCTTCAAATACTGAAGAAGCATAATGTAAAAATTATTACTTCATCCGATGCCCATTGTCCGGAGGATGTAGGGGATAAAATTAAAGAGATGAATCAGGGGATGTTGACCGTCTAGTGACAGTTCAATGCCCAAAATGTATAGTTTAGGGTGTATCTGTTTTAGAAAGAAGATTTCTCTGGTATGGTATAAGTGAAGATAAATAGAGCAATTCCAAAGGAGGATAACGAATATGGAAGTTATATTAGGTGTTGTTGGTATTGGTATTATTTGCTTTTGTTTTCCCTATATTCGTTGTTTTTTTAAACGGTTGTACCTTCATTCCAAGATAAAGGGTATCTGCCGGGAAAAAGGGTATCGTTTACAAGGAACGCACGCTTTTTGGTTTTTGGGTGGTAAAAACGGAACGTGTTGTGACTGCACGATTGAAGCTGCGGATGAAGTATTTGCAATTAAGCTGTTTGGCATGCCAAGACGCAAACGCATTTTAGTATTTACGGAAAAGAAGGAATATTTCACAAGAATCCTTGCGGGAATGCTTTTGCTGGTACGGGAGGCGTTTGACAGCAAAGCAAGGACTTTCCCGGAGTATGATTTTGCAATGAACGGCAATGAGGCACCAAGCAATAAGAAACTTCGCAAAATTTTGCTCATTAATCCGGTTCCAATGGAGATGTTGATGCAGGCAGACAGGGGGAAGGAGGGCAAGCTTAGTCCATTCCCGATGGAAAATTTGCAAAAAGATAACGCGAAGGAAAGAGTACTTAGTCCGGGAGATGAATTATACGGTTTGGAAGTTGCAAATCTGTCCTGGCTTATGAAGGAACTGTAGGAAAAAGTAGTTGATTATTTCAAAGAAAAGATTCATAATATAGGTGTGAATCTGTTGCACGAAGTGCATTTATATTTGGACTGACCGAAGAGGCCTGGTCCACCGGCTGGCGGGGATTTACCCCGCCATTTTTACTTCATAGGAAAGTTCTCCTATGAAGTAAAAACGCTCCGCGAGGATGCGCACTCGCGCGAAAGAGGAAATTTGTCGCAAGCGACTGCGCTCGGCGCGAGATTTCTGCTAACGCAGAAATCTATACTATATGGAGGTATAAATATGAACTTTGATATATCAAAATTAAAATGGACAAGAGAGCCTTTGGATTATACTATTTCGAAAGACAAAATTGAAATTATTACAAAACCGCATACGGATTTATGGCAAAGGACCTATTATCATTTCAGAAACGATAATGCGCCTGTGCTGCAAATGGAAACAGAAGAAAAGTATTTCTCCTTTACGGTAAAGACAGTGTTTGAAAGCAAGCATCGATTTGACCAGTGTGGAATCGTTATGTATCTTGATAGTGAGAATTGGCTGAAAGGTTCCATTGAGTATGAAAACGAAAGGTTTCAGCATTTGGGAAGCGTAGTAACAAACAACGGCTATTCCGACTGGGCCACAACAGAAATTGATGCAGAAATTAAATCCATGTGGTACCGTTTTAGCCGCAGAGAGGACGATTACTGCGTGGAGTGCTCAGAGGACGGAGTTACTTTCAAGCAGATGCGTGTGTGCCATATGTGGAATGGAGGTGGAACCATCCGGTTTGGCGTTTATGCATGCAGTCCGGAGGATTCTTCATTTAAAGCAACTTTTACAAATATGGAATTAACGGAATGCAAATGGCTGGCACATAACGGGCAGCAGCCGGATGAGGAGGATTTTGAAAAACAATCATGAAAAAGACAGAAACAAAAATAAATATATCGGAATTTCCAAAGGAGCTCCACTATCTGTTTGAAGGTGCAACCATCTATGACAGCAGCTCCCATCCGACCATGACCACATTGTACAGTGACCATGGCTATTACATAAAATATGCGGAAAAAGGTGCGCTAAAGAAAGACGTAGAGTTAGGCAAACTCTTTGAAACTATGGGAATGGGCGTGGAAGTAATCCATTATCTTTCCGCCGAAAAGGACTATCTGGTAACAAAAGAGGCAAAGGGGGAAGATGCCCTTGCCAAACACTATTTGGATAACCCGGAAAAACTTTGCGAGGTTCTTGCGGAAGCAATGAAATACCTGCACAGCAGACCTATAGAGGATGTTCCCGTTTCTGCATGTATGGACATTTATGCAAAGGGAGAAAATGTGGGCAAATTGAAGCAGGATACCTTTATTCACGGGGATTTCTGTCTGCCAAACATTATTTTTGACAACTGGAAGTTCAGTACGTTTATTGATGTTGGTTTGGCGGGAGTCGGTGATAAGCATATTGACCTGTACTGGGTGCTTTGGTCTTTAAATTATAATTTGCAAACCGATAAGTACACAGATTATTTTTTGGAACAGTACGGAAAAGAAAACGTGGACATGGAATTATTAAAACTGGTGAAACAAGTAGAAGAGCAGGCGTAAAACCTAGTCAGGATACTGTAAAGCAGGAGGAAACTATGAATATACAACCTATGAGTATCACCGACACAATCGTTTTAGAAATCTTTTCGGAACATGATGATTTTATGATAGAGTTCTTAGGGGAAGACAGTCATTATTATACAAGATATACCGAAAACGAGAATATCGAAAATGTTTGGGTGGTGTATGTGGAGAATCTTCCGGCAGGCTGTATTGCGTACAGAACAAAAACAGACGGCGTCGGCGAGGTAAAGCGGTTATTTGTAAAAAAGGAATATCGCGGAAAAGGGATTTCCAAAGAACTGCTTAGCGTTGTAGAAAAGCATGCGAAAGAAAAAGAATGTGCAAAACTGTTTTTAGATACCAGGATTACACTGGAACCTGCCGTATCCTTATACCGTGCTGCCGGGTTTAAAATAGTATTCCAACAGGGATTGTATGTGCAAATGGAGAAGCAATTATAAGGAGGTTACCTTATGAACAAAATGCGTTTAACTCGCGACAGAAAGTGGTATTTTCAATACTTCCCGTATCATCAGATGCACATGGACAACGAACTGTTTAAAGGCTGGGTGTCTTTGAATTTCTTGACCGATGGAGAAACAAGATACTGGGAATATGAAAAGTCTGGGAAGATACCGGTTAGTGCAAAGGGAATGACGTGGCTGACACTAATTCCGGATGACAGAAAGCGCTGCATTGGTGCTTACATTAAGCCGGACCGCCGTGTCAGTGTCTGGTATGTGGATGTCATTGAGGAAACCGGTATCGATGAGGATGGTATCGTCTATTACATAGACAAATATCTGGATGTGATTCTGACTCCGCAGGGGGATGTGATTGTGCAGGACCGGGATGAACTGGATGCGGCACATGCTTCCGGCGAGTTGAGTGATTTTCAGTATGAAGAAGCTTTGCAGGAAGGCGAATTGATTATTAAAGAACTGGCAACGGATATCAAAAAAACAGAAGAGTTTTGTCTTGCGGTTCTGGCAAAGGCAGAGGAAATGATAGCCGGAGATAGGTTTACTATATTCCTTGGGATTGATGTTGGCGATGCTTTGAATGGTTTGGTGCAGCGTACGCAGGCGGATGTGGTGGATGTTAAAGAATGGTCTGTCAATAAAGCAGCAGAAATAAGAAAGTATTTGGGAGAAAACCCACATATAAAGCGATTTGTAATACTGGATAATTGCATAAAAGATAATTTTGAAAGTGACAAGGAACTTCAGAAGCATTTAGTATCCGTGGATGCCCTGAAAGGCTTGCAGTTAGAAAATTGTCTGGCCGCTTGTGAAATAATGAATATGCAGAAAACGGAGAAGGTCAAGTGGCTCGGAAATAGACAAAAACTTTGTGTGGAAAATAAGTGTAGAGTAAGATATAATAAAGTCAAGCTGTGAATAAGCATAAAACAAAAGGGAAAAGAGGAGAAAATACTATGAAGTACGAAATCAAAGGAACACCATTACCGGTAGCAATCTGTTTCTTAGAGGCAGGCGAAAGCATGATTACAGAACGTGGCTCCATGAGCTGGATGTCCCCGAATATGGAGATGGACACCAATGTCGGAGGTTTTGGCAAGGCTCTCGGAAGAATGTTTTCCGGTGAATCTATATTCAGAAATACATATACGGCAAGAGGCGGTCAGGGAACCATTGCCTTTGCCTCCAGTTTTCCGGGATCCATTGTGCCGTTTGAAATTGCGCCGGGCAGAGAGCTGATTGTGCAAAAATCCGGTTTTCTTGCTTCTGAGAATACCGTGGAATTAAGCGTACATATCCAGAAAAAGCTGGGTGCCGGCTTCTTTGGCGGGGAAGGTTTCATTATGCAGAAGCTTTCCGGCCATGGTACCGCGTTTGTAGAGTTTGATGGTGCGGTTATGGAATACGACCTGGCAGCAGGACAGAGCATTGTACTGGATACCGGTTATCTGGCTGCTATGGAAGCGACCTGCAGTATGGAAATCCGACAGGTTTCCGGATTGAAAAATATGTTCTTTGGCGGGGAAGGTTTATTCAATACCGTGGTAAGCGGACCTGGCAAGGTGTATATCCAGACTATGCCGATTAACAAGGTGGCCGGTGCGTTGATTCCTTACATTCCAACCGGAAGCAGCAATTAAAGAAACAGCATAGTAGTTGCATAATTATATTACAGAGGAAGAGTTTATGAAAAGAAACGATACGACATATAATACGTATATCGAGATTTTGAAGGAAGAACTGGTTCCTGCCATGGGATGTACCGAGCCGATTGCTATTGCTTACTGCGGCGCCAAAGCCCGTGATGTGCTTGGTTGTATGCCGGATAAGGTAACTCTTTATGTCAGCGGTAATATTGTAAAAAACGTAAAGAGCGTTATTGTACCGAATACCAATGGTTTAAAAGGCATTGAAGCTGCAGCGGCAGCCGGAATTGTAGGCGGCAAGGCAGAAAAAATCCTGGAGGTAATTGCCGAGGTAACTGAGGAACAAAAGAAAGAAATGCGCACCTTTATGGAAAACTGTCCGATTATTGTGCGTCCGGCAGAGGGCGACGAAGCCCTGGATATCTGGATGATTTTAAACAAGGGCAATGACACGGCGGTTGTCCGCATCAGCGGTTATCATACCAATATCGTTCTTATCGAGAAAAACGGTGAAGTGCTTTATAAGGCCGGCGAGGTGCAGGCAGACGAAAAACTGTTGGCAGATAAGAGCCTGCTTGCCATAAAGGACATTATAGAATTTGCTGATATCCTTGATGTGAAGGATGTAAAAGAAATTTTTGACCGCCAGATTGCTTATAATACCGCCATTGCGGAGGAAGGCTTAAAGAACAGCTGGGGCGCCAATGTGGGCAGTGTACTGCTTAAGTACAACAGTGACCTGCGCACCAAAGCGAAGGCTTACGCTGCGGCAGGCTCCGACGCCAGAATGAGCGGCTGTGAGCTCCCGGTTATCATTAACTCCGGCAGCGGCAATCAGGGTATGACGGCATCCCTTCCGGTAATTGTTTATGCGGAAGGATTAGAAAAAACAAGAGAAGAGTTGTACCGTGCTTTGGCGGTGTCCAATCTGGTTACCATTCATCAGAAGTCCGGTATCGGCAGACTATCTGCTTACTGCGGTGCCATCAGCGCAGGCTGCGGTGCGGGTTGCGGCATTGCTTACCTGCAGGGCGGAGATTTCAGAACCATCGCTCACACGCTGGTAAATGCGCTGGCGATTGTGTCCGGTATCGTCTGTGACGGCGCCAAGGCTTCCTGTGCCGGAAAAATTGCGGCAGCGGTGGATGCAGGCATCTTCGGGTATGAAATGTTCTTAGAGGGGCAGCAGTTTATCGGCGGCGACGGTCTTGTTTCCAAGGGTGTTGAAAATACGTTGGTAAACATCGGAAGACTGGGAAGTGTCGGCATGAAGGAAACCGATAAAGAAATTATAAGAATTATGACAGGTTGTTAATATTTTTCGAAAAAAGTTTACGAGAATCGGTAATTTTCGTAGACTTTTTTTGTTTGAAGTGGTAAAATGACAACGTAACAAAAACTATTGTTTACATAGGAGGGATTTACAATGGAAAAGTTTTTCAAACTGAAGGAGAACAATACCACTGTACGTACCGAAATTATGGCAGGTCTTACTACATTCTTTGCCATGGCGTACATCGTATTCGTTAATCCGAACCAGGTGGCGGCAGAAGGCGCAAACGGCTGGCTGGCTGCAATCGGCGCTGACGGTTCCGCACTTGGACAAATTTGGAATGCAGTTTACATCGCATCCATCTTAGGTGCCATCGTAGGTACATTACTTATGGCACTGTATGCTAAGTTACCATTTGCACTGGCATGTGGTATGGGTCTTAACGCATTCTTCTGTACTTGCTTCGTATCCGGAGCATTCTTCGCAGGCGAAGACGTTATCACCGGCTATCATTCCGGTCTTGTTATCATTTTCTTATCCGGTATTGTTTTCCTGCTTTTAAGTGTAACCGGTTTAAGAGAGTACATTGCAAAGGCTATGCCTGACTGCTTAAAGAAGGCTATTCCTGCAGGTATCGGTTTGTTCATCGCTATGATTGGTATGAAGAATGCCGGTCTCATTCAGGCAAACCAGTATACTTTCGTGCAGTTTGTTAATATTAAAGACGGTGACTGGGTAACAGAAGTTGCTCCTGCCCTGGTTGCTTTCATCGGATTTGTTCTTATTGCCATTCTTGCTAAATTAAAGGTTAAGGGTAATATCATTATCGGTATTATCGTTTCTACCGTGCTTTACTATGTATTTACCGCACAGGTTCCAAGCTTTGACATCGCCGGCGTTGGTCAGGCATTTAAGGATTTCGGAACAGTTGGTATCACTGCTTTATTTGACGGTGCAGCATGGGGTAAGGCATTTACCGGTGCCCACATCGGCGGTATCTTCAATGCAGTTATGTTAATCATTACCTTCTGCCTTGTAGATATGTTTGATACCGTTGGTACTCTTTACGGTGCAGCTTCCCAGGCAAATATGCTTGACGAAAACGGTGACCCTGTAAACGTAGACAAGGCTATGACTGCTGACTCCGTTGGTACCGTTGCCGGTGCTGTATTTGGTACAAGTACCGTTACTACTTTCGTTGAGTCCGCTTCCGGCGTTGCTGAAGGCGGCAGAACCGGTCTTACCGGCGTAGTAGTATCCATTTGCTTCGCACTCTGCTTATTCTTAAGCCCTGTTGCAAGCATTGTTCCTGGTTGTGCTACAGCTCCTGCTTTAATCTTCGTTGGTGTTCTTATGCTTAAGAACTTTGCAAAGGTTGACATGGACGACATGCTGTCTGCAGTTCCTGCATTCTTAGCATTAATTATGATGCCTCTTACCTACTCCATTTCCAATGGTATCGGTATTGCGGCTATCGCTTATGTTCTTATTGCTCTTGGTACTAAGAAGTACACAAAGAAGGATATCGTTGTTACAGTAATCGCAGTTCTCTTTGCACTGAGATTTGCGTTGATTTACATGTAATATCTTACATGAGCTAAGTAAAACAATAAGAAGGTTTCTCCTGAAACTTTTCGTTTCAAGGAGGAGCCTTCTTTTTTTGCATACTTTCCGGACATGCTTCATATAGTGGAAGCAGGACAAAGGGCAGGAGGAAAGGAAAAATGCGGGAAAATTCAAAAAACAGGAAATTAGTCGGTACGCTGGTACTTTTTTTACTATTATGTGTGGGATTGCTTTGGAAGGATTGGAAAAAACCAATGGGAGAAACAAAGCAGGAACCGGCACCTACGCTTACACCTACACCGGCAGGCCCGGTTATCTTGGATAATGTATGGCTGGTGGAAGCTTCCGGTAACGAAGTAAAGGTGTTGTACGGAGAGGAAGAAGTCAGTTATCGTACGGCTTCTCCACTGCAGAACCGGATATCCTCCTGTATCGTGGATTTGACGGTAGATAAAGGCGTGGTCACCGGTCTGGTGGTACAGCAGGATGCTATTGAGGCAAAGGTGCTCCGGGTTGGCAGTGCTTTTGTGGAACTGGAAGGATACGGTGTTTTGGAACTGGAAGAAAACAGCCGGGTTTACCGGATGTATGACGGAGTGGAGGAAGCTTCCTGGTCGGATGTTCTGGTGGGCTATACCACATCTTCTTTTGTGCTGGCAGACAATAAGGTGTGTGCGGCGCTGATTCAGAAGCCGGTGGAGGTAACTGCCATCCGGGTTCTGATACAGACTTCTTCCTATGGTGGATATTATCATGATGTGTTGGAATGCGGCAGTGAAGCCGGTTTTTATATCAGTGACGGTGTGGGTAGAACGGAGTGGAAGGAAGGTGGAGAAAAAGTAGAAATAACCGCTGAATTGGTGAAAGAATATGGCGGAAGAATTTACCTCGGTACGGACGCAGAGGAAGGAAGACTGGCCCTCTATAATATAAAAAGAGCAGCGGGAACTCCTTCTTACCGGGGAACCATAGAAGTGGCGCTGGTTGAGGATAAGCTTCTGGTAGTGAATGAACTGTCCCTGGAGGAGTACTTATACGGCGTTTTGCCGAGCGAGATGCCGGAAAGCTTTGGAGCGGAAGCATTAAAGGCGCAGGCAGTGTGTGCAAGAAGCTATGCCTGTAATCAACTGTTGGCTAACAGGTACAGTGCTTACGGCGCCCATGTGGATGACAGTATGAATTGTCAGGTATATCAGAACTATGGGGAAACTGCAGCGTCGGTGGAAGCGGTCAAGGCCACCTTTGGCCGGGTCCTGTCCAGGGCAGGGGAGTGCATTACAGCATACTATTTTTCCTGTTCCTATGGTCATACCTCCGATAGCTTCGATGTGTGGGGTGAAGATACCGGCACACGGTTTATGGGGGTTGTTCAGGCTGAGGATGATAAAACCGGTAATTTATCGCAGACACCGGATTTTACGGCGTTTTTGGACAGTGAAAGAGAGTGGTACGATGCGGAATCAGTGTGGTTTAGATGGAGCACTGTTCTGGGGGCAGAGCTGAATGAGAGGATTCTTCAAAGGCTTCAGGAACGGCAGGAGGCGGTGCCGGATATGATTTTGAAGAAGGTATCGCAAAACGGGGATGAAATGCGGTTTGAGCCTGGGAAGGTGGAAAACTTTGGTGCCTTAGAGGATATTATTATTGCGGAGAGGGCAGACAGTGGGCTGGTTACCAAAGTAATTTTGGTAGGCAGTGAGGCGACTTATTTGGTTCAGAAGGAGTATAACATCCGCTATGTGTTGGCGCCTATGAATGTAGTGTACCTGAGGGATGGAAGTACTACTTCGAACATGAATCTCCTTCCGAGCGGTTATTTTACCTTGGAAAAAGGTCCTAATTTTTTCAGTGTCCGGGGCGGAGGACACGGACATGGGGCCGGTATGAGCCAGTATGGGGCAAAATATCTGGCTGCCAAGGGAAAGACTTATGAGGAAATTCTCCGGCACTATTACAGGGATACGGACATTACTTATCTCTACCATTAGAAAGAAACACATTGATTTCCGCACCCACAAACAGGATATACATGCAAAAATACAGCCAAAGCATGGTGAATGCCAGGGTAGTAAGACTGCCGTAGGCGAAAGAACTGCTTTGTTTGTGGTCAATATAAAAGGAAAACAGGTAGGAGAACCCTATCCAACTGCCTGCGGTAAGAACTGCACCCGGTAATTCTGTAAGCAGCCGGGATTTCCGGTTTGGAATGACCAGGTAAAGTAACAGAAAGAACAGGGTCAGGATGGCCATAGTAACAAGAGAACGCAGGCTCATGATTAGAAAGGCCAGTTCTCCGAGCTGGGGCAGCTGCGTCATTACCCAGTCGTATAAACGGTTGCCGAATACTAAAAGAACAAGAGAGGCAACCAACAGGATGGCAAAGCATAACGTATATACCATGGAGAGTGCCCGGATATGAAAATAGTTCCGTGTTTCCTTATGCTTGTATACGGCATTAAGGCCTTTTACCAAGGCAAGAGTACCGCGGGATGCGGACCATAGGGCGGTGGTGCCGGATATGATTCCGGAAGGAAGGTTTTTCAAAACTTCTGAGTCCAAGGAAAGGTAATTTATTAGTGTCATCAAAAAGATAATAAAAGGAATAAAGGATAATATAATAAAAAAAGCGGCCTGGGCAGCAAAGGCAGAGATGGAATCATCCCGTAATTTGTGCAGAAAAGTACGTATGACACGGATTATGGCAGATAACATTGGAAGCCTCCTTTTCGAATTCTCTATAATCTTTTGTAAAGTTTGCGAAAAGTATGCAGGAACATGACCGCAGGAGACAGATTTTGGTTGCAATAATTCTGAAGATGTAGTAAAATATACTAGAATAGATATAGCTATAGACATAGAAAACTATTTATACAAAAGACGGGGTGTTAGGTATGGAAGATAAATTTGACAGAATTTCCATCGAACAATTTAAGAATGTAATCAAAACGCTGGATTCCAGTATGAATGACTATCTGTTTATTATGGATTTACAGAATGACTATTACTGTATTTCAAAAAATGCGGCAGTACGTTTTCTTCTTCCAAGTGCAGAATTCCATAATGTGGCAGAGGTTCTTAAAAAGGTTGTTTTTCCGGAAGACTATGCTGCAATTGCAGAAGATGTAGAATTAATCAGAACCGGTAAAAAGCAGTTCCATGATCTTCAGTACCGTTGGCTCGACCAGGAGCACAGAGCAGTTTGGATTAACTGTCGCGGCCGTGTAACATATGATGAAAATGGCAATCCGGAGTTTTTAATCGGCTGTATCAACGAGGTTGGTAAAAAGCAGATGGCAGATAATGTCAGTGGTCTGCTTGGTGAGTCCAGTTTAAAACGTGATTTGGTAGAACATGATGGCCGTTTAGATGGTTTTATGTTGCGTCTCGGTATCGACCGTTTCAAAGAAATTAACGAAAACCAGGGTATGGACTACGGTGACATGATTCTCCGTAAAACCGCAGAATGTATTGCATCTGTCATCCGTCCTGACCAAAAGTTATACCGTATCGTGGCAGACGAATATGCGGTGGTAGATTTCTCCGGACGCAGCAGCGAAGAAGCAATCCGCTTATACGAAGATATCCGCCAGAGCATCAACCGGTTTATTGCAGAAAACGAGTATGAAGTATTTTACACTATCTCCGCAGGTATCATGGAGTTTAAGAGTGTGGTAAATCATACCTACTATAATTTGATGAAGTTGTCTGAGTTCTCTTTGAATGAGGCAAAAGACAACGGTAAAAACAAGTATTATCTTTACACAAGAGCAGACTATCATGTATTTACGCATAAAAAGGAATTAACCAAAATCATGCGTAATGCCATCAATAATGGTTTTGTCGGATTTAATGCACATTTCCAGCCGATAGTTGATGTAAAAGAAAAACGTCTTATCGGTGCAGAAACACTGATGCGTTTCTGGTGTGAAGAAAAAGGAAACGTTACTCCGTACGAGTTTGTTCCATTGCTGGAAGACAGCGGTCTCATTATTCCGGTAGGCCGTTGGATTTTATACCGGGCCATGGAAGCATGTAAAGAAATACAAAAAACAATTCCGCAATTCAGGGTATCGGTAAATATTTCTTATGTGCAGGTGCTCCGTAGTAATATTTTAGCTGATATTGTGGAAGGCTTAAAGCATTATGAGCTTTCTCCGGAAAGTGTTATTATTGAGCTTACGGAAAGTGGCTTCTTAGAAGAAAATGAAAACTTTATCCGGTTTTGTGACGGATTAAAGCAGTATGGAATTCCGCTTGCATTAGATGACTTCGGTACCGGCTATTCCAATTTCCACTATTTAAGCCATTTAACACCAAACACCATTAAAATTGACCGCTCCTTTACCTTAAAGGCATTAAAGAGCGACTACGAATTTGGTTTGTTACAGCATATGGCAGACATGACCCACAGTATCGACTCTAAGTTCTGTATCGAAGGTATCGAAACGGAAGAAGAGTTAAACAAAATCTGTAAGATGGGTCCTGACTATATTCAGGGTTACTTCTTTGGTAAGCCTTGTGCCTATGAATCTTTTGTAACCGATTATGTAAAGTAAAAAACACAACAAAAGAGTTCCTGTAATTTAGGAACTCTTTTCTCGACAGAATAGAGGTTATCATGAAAAAAGAAAAAAAGAGCCCCCATCCGTTGGCGGTAATTCTTTTTAGTATGTATATCTGTCTGCTGTTTTATTTGTTGTTTTTTTCGGAAACCTACGGCAGAACCATGGACAGCGGGTACCGGTATAATTTGGAACTGTTCAAAGAGATCCGACGGTTTTGGAATAACCGGGATTCCTTGGGGGTTTCTACGGTTATTACTAATCTTGTGGGAAATATCATAGCCTTTGCTCCCTTTGGCTTT
This sequence comes from Lachnospiraceae bacterium, assembly GCA_045593825.1. Taxonomy (GTDB): domain Bacteria; phylum Bacillota; class Clostridia; order Lachnospirales; family Lachnospiraceae; genus SIG299. The sequence goes on along the minus strand of JAZNXI010000068.1, from coordinate 9,103 downwards.
TTTCTGCCTATGTTTTTACGGGTAGGAAAAAATATATTCGGGTGTGTAGGTTTGTCCGCACTGTTCAGTCTGGCAGTGGAGACGGTGCAGCTTTTTTCTAAAGTGGGTGCCTTTGATGTTGATGACATTTTATTAAATGCCATCGGCGGTCTGGTGGGCTGGCTTTGCTATTTCCTGATTTGGATTCCGATGACAAAGAAAAAGTAACCTCACAGGAAGAAAAGAGGAACAGGTATGAAAGAAAAAAAGAGAAGACTTCATTTTTCGGGCAGAACACATGCCCGGGGTGGCGTTATTTCTACGGTGATGGCCGGCATCGGCTGGATTATTTTTGCTGCGCTTTGCGTGTATTCTTCTTCCACGGGAGGAAATGCGGCAACCGTAGCAGGAATACTCGGAATATTAGATGGAATATTTGCACTGGCGGGTATGATAGTTGCCTTCCGGGGCTTTTATGAGAGGGATGTATATTATGTAATGCCTGCTGTGGGCATGTCATTAAACGGTATTTTGTTTGTGGTATATTTTATCCTGTATCTTATGGGAATCGCCATTGTGTAAGAATAAGTCACTAGAAAAGAAAGGAAATGTTATGGAAGTGGACATGGATTTTATCAAAGAACGGTATGAGCTTTGTGTAGAAAGAATCAAAGAAATTGTGAATCAGCAGGAAGTTCCTGAAAAATATCAGGGCTATTTTAAGAGTGAGGCGGAGTTTATTCTCTCCACAACCCAAATGGCGGCAATGGTAATGACAGGTACTTATGCAAAGCAGCCTCTTGCAGAGCTGGAAGCCTGGAACGAAAGACTGTACGTAAAAATTGTTCCTGCAAACTATGAGACAAGCTATGCCAATCCGGCATATGCAGTAAAAAAGTTTGGTGTAAGAGAAGGAAAGGTACTTTGTGCCCTCTCTGCAAAGTTTCAGGAATTGGTTGGTCATGCAGCAAAGCAGAAACTGTATTTCCAAACCATTTTGATGGAACTTTTTTTAGAGGTGTACGGCCGTTATACCGAGTATGATGAGTTTGCGGTAAAGGATGTTAAGGCTTCCTACAAGAGCTTTTTAATGGATTACCGCAGAGACTATCTGGAAGACGGTATTCAGAGCCAGTATAACCCGGATTTGTCCCCATACAGGGAAATTGTGTTGTCTGACGCATCCGATGAAAGAAACCTGTATCGTTACGGTGCCTATATTACCGATATCGAAAGAAAAACCGCAGCCTTTTTAAACAAGCTGTCCCAGGAAGAAATTGAGGCAATGGCAGATACTTATGTGGACGGCTATATCCGCGGTTTTGAAACTATGGGTGTGGTAAGAAAAGAAAACGGCGTTGCCTTGATGCTTTGCCCAATCGGTTTTGAGCGTATGGCAGCAGCGGCAGTCCGCAAATTTGAACAGCAGGGTGTACGGGTATCCGTGCATCAGCGTGGTATGATGACTACGGTAAACCGCCAGTACGGCTACGACCACCGTCAGGACCATGCCCTTGCTTTTGATAAGGTATATGTAAACCGCTATATGGAAGATATGGCAGCAGTATATGAAGAAAACAAAGAGCTTCTTTCCATGTACATCGGACCTGCCGTGGTAGAAACCTTTGGTGAGCCTGATTTTGAACCGGTAAACAAAAAAGAAGCAGTGCAGCTGGATAAGCGTCAGATTAAACTGGACAGAGAGTTCGACCAAAAGTATGCACGGATTGCATATTCTTATATTAAGAACGATGAAACTTCTTTTACCATTATTGCTTACCCGGTACCGACCATCGGCGACAAATTTGAAGAAATCTTTGCGGAAACCGTGCGTTGTAATACTCTTTCCAATGATGAATACAGCAAAATCCAGCAGGCGTTAATCGACGAACTGGACACCGGCTATGCATGTAAGATTTTAGGTGCAAACGGAAATGAAACCGACCTTACGGTTATGTTAATGGAAACCAAGGACCCGGCAAAGGAAACCAAGTTTGAAAACTGTACCGCCGATGTAAACATTCCGGTGGGTGAAGTGTTTACTTCTCCGGTACTGAAGGGTACCAACGGTTTGCTGCATGTATCTAAGGTGTTCCTGCGTGGATATGAATTTAAGAATTTAAAGGTTTGGTTTGAAGACGGAAAGACCACAAAGCTTTCCTGCGAAAACTTTGCTACGGAAGAAGAAAATCAGAAGTTTATTTCTGAAAACCTGTTGTTCCATCATGACTGGGTGCCCCTTGGCGAGTTTGCCATCGGAACCAACACCACAGCTTTTGTAATGGGTGAGAAGTACGATATTGCGGCCAAGCTTCCGATTCTCATTGCAGAAAAGACCGGTCCGCACTTTGCTATCGGCGATACCTGCTATAAGAGAAGTGAAGACCATAAGGTTTATAACCGTGACGGCAAAGAAATCATCGCAAGAGATAACGAGGTTTCTATTTTACGTAAAACCGAGCCGGAAAAGGCATATTTTAACTGCCACACCGACATCACCATTCCTTATGGCGAAATCGGCGAAATTTCTTCCCTGAAAAAGGATGGAAGCAAGACCGTGCTGATTCAAAACGGACGCTTTGTATTGCCGGGTACGGAAGAGTTAAACAAGCCATTAGAGGAGTATGAAGCACAGAAATAGGAAATAAAATTGGGAGAATACGAAGGAGAAAATTTTATGAATTATAAAGTTCTGGCACTAATTGTCATGGGCATCACATTTTTATTTGATACCCTGATGCATTATCTGGATACCAAATCCGCAGAGCGTGAAATCCCTGCAAACGTAGCAGATATCTACGATAAGGAAGAGTACAAGCGCTGGCTGGCTTACGACAAGGAATGTAACAAACTTTCTTTATGGCGTCATCTTGTGTCTTATGTGGTAGCGTTCCTGTTAATCGGTCTGGACGGTTATGCTGCTGTTGTAAATTTAGTAGGCGCAGAAGGCTTATACAGCGCTGCCATTGCCATTATGATTGCGGATACCGTAATCAGTCTGGTTTGGTCTACACCTTTTTCCTATGTCAGAAACATGGGTATCGAGCAGAAATACGGCTTTAACAAAATGACAAAGAAAACCTTTGTGGTGGATTTAATCAAAGAAACGGTTATCAGCCTTGGCTTAATGTGCGGTCTTATCTGCATCGTGGTTGCGGTGCATCAGGCCCTTGGCAACTGGTTATTGATTATTCTTACCGCCGTGATTATGGCATTTTTGGTTATCATGGTATTTTTACAGCCGGTGTTCACCCGTATTTTTAATAAGCTGACTCCTCTGGAAGAAGGCGAATTGAGAACCCGCTTAACAGAGCTCCTGGAAAAGAACGGCTGTACCGTGCGCCAGATCAGCGTTTCCGACGGTTCTAAGCGTTCCACTAAGGCAAATGCCTACTTTGGCGGTTTTGGCAAAATGAAGACCATCGTTCTTTACGACACTTTATTAGAGCAGATGACCGAGGATGAAATCATTGCGGTGTTCGCTCACGAAATGGGGCACAACAAGCACAAGGATACTATAAAACTTCTGGGTATCAATGTGGTAAACGTGCTGATGATTGCAGTATCCCTGTGGGCGGTAGTATCCCTGCCTGAGATTTATAAGGATTTCGGCTTTGACGGTGTGAACTATGGTTTCGCATTTGTGCTGGCAGGCACAGTGTGCATGGCATTCATTTCTCCGTTTATCGGTCTGTTTGCCAGCAGCTTATCCAGAAAGTTTGAATATGCGGCAGATAAGTTTGCAGCAGATAACGGTTACGGCGAAGCATTGATTTCCGGTTTGAAAAAGCTGGCAAAGAATAATTTCTCCTGCCTGACACCGCATCCGATTGTGGTGGCACTTACCTATTCCCACCCAACCATCAGTCAGAGAGTGGAAGCACTTGAAAAGTGTATGAAAAACAAGTAAAATAAGTTTATGGGGCAGCGTGACTGCTTGAAAGTACATAAAAAATAAAACCCCCGGGAGGATTTTAAAATGGCAAAAGTAGGAATTGTAATGGGAAGTGACTCTGATCTTCCTATCATGAGCAAGGCAGCAGAGATGTTAGACAAGTTCGGTATCGATTACGAGGTAACCGTAATTTCCGCACATCGTATGCCTGACGTATTTTTTGATTACGCAAAGACAGCTAAGGAAAAGGGCTTTAAGGTAATTATTGCAGGTGCCGGCGGTGCCGCTCACTTACCTGGTATGTGTGCCGCTATTTTCCCACTGCCTGTTATCGGCGTGCCGATTCACACAAAGACTTTAAGCGGTGTGGATTCCTTGTACTCCATCGTACAGATGCCGGGCGGAATTCCTGTAGCAACCGTAGCAATCAACGGCGCACAGAACGCTGGTATCCTTGCGGCTAAGATGCTTGCAGTATCGGATGATGAAATGTTAAAGAAGATTGAAGACTATGCCGCATCCTTAAAGGACAGCGTAATGGTTAAGAAAGAAAAAATCGAAACCGTAGGTTACAAAAAGTATTTAGAAGAAATGTAAAAAATATGTTGACATAAGTGATTGCTTGTGTTATCATATTTGAGTGTGTGACGAGCAATCGTCCAACTAAGAAGCAGAGTATCCACTCTCACCCCCAGCACTTAGGTCGCAAAAGGGTTTGATTATTTTCTAAATATTGCAGGTATCATTAGGTTAATGCCGCGCATAAACAGCAGAAAGTAAAGGATAATCTAAGCTTCTTAGGTTATCCTTTTAATTTTATCTTTTTTGGAGGTGCAGAACCATTAGCGAATTAATGATCAACGAACAAATCAGAGACAAAGAAATCCGTTTAATCGGAGAAGACGGCGAACAGTTAGGTATTATGTCCGCAAAGGATGCTTTAAAGATGGCGAAGGAAGCAGAGCTTGACCTCGTTAAGATTGCTCCGACTGCTAAGCCACCGGTATGTAAAATTGTAGACTACGGTAAGTACCGTTATGAGCAGGCAAGAAAAGAAAAAGAAGCCAAGAAGAAGCAGAAGGTCACTGAAGTTAAGGAAATTCGCTTATCTCCAAACATTGATGAGAACGACCTGAACACAAAGGCAAATCAGGCCAAGAAGTTCCTTTCTAAGGGAGACAAAGTTAAGGTTGCTCTTCGTTTCCGCGGTAGAGAAATGGCTCACATGGCAACAAGCAAGCAGATTCTCGACAGCTTTTTCGAGAAGGTTTCTGATGTTGCGGTTATCGAAAAGCCTGCTAAGATGGAAGGAAGAAGCATGATTATGTTTCTTGGCGAAAAACGTTAGTTAATTGCGAAAGCATTAAGTAAAAATGGAAAACAACGGTTTATCCGGAATGTATTAAGGAGGAAAAAACAATGCCTAAGGTAAAGACAAGTAAAGCAGCAGCAAAGCGTTTTACAATGACAGGTACAGGAAAGTTAAAGAGAATGAAGGCTGGTAAGCAGCACATCCTCACAAAGAAGTCCAGAAAGACTAAGAGAGATCTCAGAAAAGCAGAGATGATGGACAAGACAAACGAGAAGAATATGAAGAAGATTTTACCATATCTGTAAGATTTGGTGTAAGGAGGGAAAAAGACAATGGCAAGAGTTAAAGGCGGAATGAACGCTAGAAAGAAGCACAATAGAGTATTAAAGCTGGCTAAGGGCTACAGAGGCTCCAGAAGCAAGCAGTATAGAGTTGCAAAGCAGTCCGTAATGAGAGCATTAACATCCTCTTATGCAGGCAGAAAAGAAAAGAAGAGACAGTTCAGACAGTTATGGATCGCTAGAATCAATGCAGCTGCCAGAATGAATGGTCTTTCTTACAGCAAGTTTATGTATGGTTTAAAGTTAGCTGATGTTCAGATCAACAGAAAGATGCTCGCTGAGCTCGCTGTTAACGATGCAGCTGCTTTCACAGCACTTGCAGAAGTTGCAAAGAGCAAGTTAGCTTAAATAGAACTTTTGAATTCATGAGCGCGTCACGAAAGTGGCGCGCTTTTCTGTTTATGAGATTTCCTCAGCGTTTTCTAATGGAACATTAATTTGATTATTTGCCCATGTGCGTGTAAGATAGTAGTAGATAAAGAAAACACAAATCCAAAGAAAAGTGAGGAGAAATTTATGAGAAAGCGAATCAGCAGCGTCCTTTGGGGCTTAATATTTATTGCGGCAGGTGCCGGCATCATTGGTCATATGGCAGGTGCTTGGGAGATTAACCTTTTATTTGCAGGATGGTGGACCTTGTTTCTCATTGTGCCGGCGGTGCTTGGTATGGTGGAGCATGGTATACGCATCGGAAATACCATTGGGCTGGTACTGGGTGTGGCGTTGCTTTCCTGTTGCAGAGGCTGGCTTCCATGGGAAGTGTTGTCAAGAATGCTGGTGCCAACGGTTATGATTTTAATCGGTGGAGTTATGGTATTTAAAAACCTGTTCCATTTAAATTTGGGAAGGGTGAAGGTTCCGAATGATTTACGAACCGAAGAACTGGTGGTGTTCTCCGGTAAGAATCTGGTGGTTCAGAATGAGTTTTACGGTATGACCGGCGAAGCGGTGTTTGGTGGACTTACCATTGACCTTCGTGGTGCAAAGATTACAGAAAATATATCTATTGATGCTTTGGCGGTGTTTGGTGGTGTAGATATTCTGCTTCCGGCGAATGTGTCCGTAAAGATGAGTGATATATCTTTATTTGGCGGCTGCGCAAATTCCAGAAATTACAGCCCGGTGGACGGACCTACCGTTTATGTAAATGCAACCGCTCTCTTTGGTGGCGTGGAGGTGAAGTAATGAAACAGTTAATTAAGTATGCAGCACTTTTATTTGCTTTGGTATTGTCTGCATCTATTATTGGCGGATGTCTGACCCTGGGAGTTTCCCTGGTACAAAATATCCAGGATGAACTTTCTTATCCGGAGGAGTTCGAGAATGATGATAACAGCCTTTGGTACCGGGATGAAGAAGGTAACGTAATTTTCCTCGGTATGCATTTCGGCAACGACAGCGGAGAAATCATGAGCGGTTCGGAAGAGTTTACCGCAGCGGAGATTACTTCCCTGGATATCAATGTGGGAAGCGCAGAACTTATTGTAGAAGTTTGGGACAGTGATGTTATTTTTGTGGAGTATGAGAATATTCCGGTGGAATATGAATTTTTTGTAGATGATGAAACCCTGGTGATTGACCGTGAGGACCGGATTAACTTTGTTTGGAATGTTTCTTTTACGGAAACACCAAAGATTCATGTCAGTGTACCGGCTTCCAAGGTGTTTGAAAAAGTAAACGTAGACAAGGGCTCCGGCAGTGCAAAGCTGATTGGCCTTCAGGTAGACGATTTCAACGTAGATAACGGCTCCGGCGGCCTGGGAATTTCCAATGTAGCAGCAGAAACGCTTTCGGTGGACAGTGGCTCCGGTGGTGTTAATATTTCGGATTGCACGACAGGAAAGAGCGTTTTTAACAGCGGTTCCGGTTCCTTTATTGTAAAGAATTGTGAACTGGGCGTAACTACCATGGAATCCGGCAGCGGCACTGTAATTATGGAAGATATCGTAGCTAAAGATTTAAGAGCGGAAGCAGGCTCCGGCAGAGTAGAGGTTAGTGGTATTCTTACAGGAAAGTGTGATTTCGAATCCGGCAGCGGTTCCATGAACGTTGTAGTTTACGGAAATGAAGAAGACTACAATTACCGTACCGATATGGGCAGCGGAAGCTTCTATTTAAACGGCAAGAAGGCAGAAAAGAATTACAATAAGGATAGTAAGAGAGCGCAGTATCTGCTCACCTTTGACGCAGGCTCCGGCAGAGTGTCCTTGGAATTTGACGCGTCCAAGACAGTGAATGTGGGTACAGCTTTAGATAATATACCGGATGACACACAGGACAGCACGCAAAACGGCGGAAGTTACGAAAGATAACTGCATAAATCAGTCAAAAACGGCAAAAACTACCTTCCAGGGAAACAGAAAGGAAGGTAGTTTTTTTATGAGTGAAAAAGAGCAGTTTTATGCGGAACTGACCAGATATAAAGAGGCTCTGCGGGTGGACGCTAGCTTTGATGTGGTAGCAAGAGTGTTTATGGTATCGGATAAACAGGCGGCATTGTTTTTTATCGACGGCATGATAAAGGATGAAACCATGCAAAAGCTGATGCAGGGCTTTGCCACCATCAAACCTGCGGATATGCCGGAAAATGCAGCGATGTTTGCAAAGTATCAGATTCCGTATGTGGAAGTGGAAGTGCTGAAGGATATGCAGACTGCAGTTAACAGCGTGCTTTCCGGTGCGCCTTGCCTGCTGATTGAAGGCTACGGACAGACAATTTCCATTGATATCAGAACCTATCCTGCCAGAAGCGTAGGAGAACCGGAAAAGGATAAGGTAATGCGTGGCTCCAGGGATGGTTTTGTGGAAACGCTGGTGTTCAATACAGCGCTTATCAGACGCCGCATCCGGGACCCGAAGCTTACTATGGAATACTGCAGTGTGGGTACCGTGTCTCATACGGATATTGCCATTTGTTACATGGCAGACCGTGTGGATGAAAAGTATCTGACAGAGATTCGTCGACGTATGCAAAATATTTCTGTGGAAAGTTTGACCATGAATCAGGAAAGTCTGGCAGAGTGTCTGTATAAGAAAAAGTGGTATAATCCATTTCCGAAATTCAAATATACGGAGCGTCCGGATACGGCAGCAGCGTGTGTTCTGGAAGGAAATATCATCGTGCTTGTGGATAATTCGCCGTCGGTCATGATCATTCCTACGTCCATCTTTGACATTGTGGAGGAGGCAGACGATTATTATTTTCCTCCGATCACGGGTACGTATCTGAGGTTTGCCCGCTTTCTTATCGCATTCATTTCGCTGTTTATGACGCCGACGTTTCTTCTCCTTATGCAAAATACGCATCTGATACCGGAATGGCTGGCATTTATTAATATAAAAGAAACGGTCCATGTGCCGCTGATCTTTCAGTTTCTGATCCTGGAACTGGCAGTGGACGGTCTGAAGCTGGCTGCCCTAAATACGCCTTCCATGTTATCTACGCCGTTAAGTATCATAGCTGCATTGGTGTTGGGCGAGTTTTCTGTAAATTCCGGCTGGTTTAATTCCGAAGTTATGCTTTATATGGCGTTTGTTGCTCTGGCAAATTATACCCAAGTCGGAGGCCAAGCGGTC
>JAZNXI010000067.1:0-8912 GCA_045593825.1 Lachnospiraceae bacterium | reverse complement strand
TATGATTGAAACCATCCGCGGCATCGGATATATGATAAAGGAAGATTAACATGGAAAAGCAGCAGGGAAGATGGAAACGGCAGATACGATGGATAAAAGAGGGAATGAAAAACTTCAGACTCTCTTTGTCCCTTCGCGTGTCTCTTAATTACCTGCGCTTTTTTCTGATTAATGGTATCATCTTCTTTTTTATTCTGGGGTTCCTTTATGTGCATGAGGAAATGAGACCGTCCAGAACTATAGTGGAGCAGATGGTAGTACTTTTAGAGCTGGATGAGAAAAAATTTGTGGATTATGTAGTGCTGGAGCAGCCGCAGAATATGGCGGTTTACTGGACAGACAAAGAGGAAGTCCGGCAGATTTACGAGAATGGCGGGGAAGACTGGCAGGGATACCGTTATGCTTTCGGATACTGCCATCTGGAACGGAAAAACGGAGACTGGAAGTTGATAATTAAGGATAAACAGAATGTATTCCGGAGCGGCCAGAAGTATGAAATTACCTTTTATTATGATGTATCGGATGCAGTGGAGAAATCCTCTTCCTTTTTAAGAAATGCCTCCTTTGTTTATTTGATACTAATGCTTTTCATTATTTGGGAGAGCCGCCGGGATAACAAACGCATTTTTATGCCGATAAAAAATCTGACCGAAATGGCGAGAAACTTAACAGTAACCAATCTTCACAGTGAGCGCTTGCCGGTGCGGGGAACAGAAAAAGAACTCCGTGAATTAACGCAGGTGTTTAATGAAATGTTGGATCGTCTGGAGCTTTCTTATGAGAGCCAGAAGCAGTTTGTTTCCAACGCTTCCCACGAGCTTCGTACGCCGATTGCGGTTATTCAGGGCTACAGCCGGATGCTGTCCCGCTGGGGCGCATCTGATCCGGACATTTTAAATGAAGCAGTGGAGGCTATCGGTGATGAATCCAAAGCGATGCAGGAGCTGGTAGAAAAGCTGCTGTTTTTATCCCGTCACGACAGAAAGACCTTAAAGGTACAAAAGGAATGGTTCTCCATGGGTGAAGTTGTGGAAGACATGGTGAAGGAAACCCGTATGGTTACTACAAACCGGGAAATCAAGGCAAGACTTATCCAAAATGTTTCGGTATACGGTGATGACCAGCTGTTAAAGCAGGCAATCCGTGTACTGATTGATAATGCCATTAAATATTCCGATGAGGGAGATACCATTTCCATCGGATGTGAAAATAAAAACGGTAACTGCGTGCTTACGGTGGAAGATACCGGCCGGGGTATGAAGAAAGAGGATGTGGACCACATGTTTGAGCGTTTCTACCGCTCCGATGATATTCGCGGTAAAATTGACGGTCACGGACTTGGTCTTTCTATTGCAAGATTAATTATTCTTGCCCACGCGGGAACCATAAAGGTCCGCACCCAGTATACGGTGGGCACCAGCTTTATCATTACAATTCCACGTCAAAGAATGGCTCCACGAAATCAGGAAAAGCCAAATTAAAGGAGTTTTTATGGGCTGCAACAAATGTCCGAGAAAATGTAATAAAGAGCGTAGAGAGGACGATACGGCCTCCTATGGCTATTGTCAGGTGTCCGTCCGGCCAAAGGTGACCAGGGCGGCACTGCACTTTTGGGAGGAGCCTTGTATTTCAGGGGAAGAGGGCTCCGGCACGGTGTTTTTTTCCGGCTGTAACCTGCGCTGTGTCTATTGTCAGAACAGGAAAATTGCGGCAGGCACCCGGGGAAAAGAAATTTCTGTAGAACGATTGGCGGAAATTTTTTTGGAACTTCAGGACAAGGGAGCAAATAATATCAATTTGGTGACGCCCTCCCATTATTATGCGCAGATTAAGGAAGCGCTTCTTTTGGTAAAGGAAAAACTGCACATTCCGGTGATTTCCAACACATCTTCTTATGAATCAGTGGAAGTATTAAAGGAAATGGCAGGTTTGATTGATATTTACCTGGCAGATTATAAGTACACGGATTCTTCTTTGGCGGCTAAATATTCCCATGCGGAGGATTATCCCCAGGTGGCAGCAGCGGCTCTTTTGGAAATGTTCCGGCAGGTGGGAGAACCGGAATTTGATGAGCGCGGCATGATGAAAAAGGGCATGATTGTGCGGCATTTACTTCTTCCGGGCTGCGGGGAAGATTCTAAGGCAGTGCTGAAATTTTTGTATGAAACCTTTGGGGATTCTATATTTGTCAGCATTATGAATCAGTATACACCGCTGTCCCATGTAGAACAATATCCGGAGCTGAACCGGAGAGTAACCCCGGAGGAATATGATGAAATTGTGGATTATGCCATAGAGCTTGGCATAGAAAACGGATTTGTCCAGGAAGGCGAAACAGCAGAAGAAAGCTTTATTCCCGCTTTTGACGGAGAAGGTGTATAAGAGAAAAAAATATCTTTCTAAGTAGTTCCGGAATCGGAAGAATCACTGCTTAGAAAGATATTTTTTAATATAAGGAATTAAGTACATCAAAATAGGTTTCAAAGGTTTTTCTGCAGCATTCTGCATTTTTTATGATAATTCCTTCGCAGCGAAGACCCGGTAGGGAAAAGGCCATAGCCATGCGGTGGTCATCATAGGTTTCAATTTCTGCAGGATTTGGAGTTCCCGGCTCAATTTCAAGACCGTCTCCGTCATTGATTTCTTTACAGGAAATGCCCAGCTTTGTTAACTCGTTGATAATAGCGTGATAGCGGTCACATTCCTGATACTTGATGTGGGAAATGCCGGTAATGGTTGTTTTGCTGTTAGCAAACGGGGCAATGGAAGCCAGCGTCATGGTCTGGTCGGAAAAGGCTCCCAGATTTGCTGATACGCCGGAAAACTTCCGGTCTGCCGGACCTTGTACAACAAAGCTTCCTTTGGAAGCATCATAGAAGACGGTACAGCCCATCTGCTTTAATACGTCTAAAAATTTAACATCTCCTTGCAGGGACTGCTCCGGAATGTGCGGAACCGTCACGGAAATGCCAAGCAGCGGCGCCATGGCGTAAAAATAGCAGGCAGCGGACATGTCCGGTTCAATGAAATAATCTCTTGCGGTGTAGGACTGGCCACCCGGAATAAAGAAGGTGGAGGCATTTTGCTTTTCTACGCGGACACCAAACTGTTTCATCATAGCCACCGTCATATCGATATATGCCATGCCGTGGGTGCCGGTAACATGTACGGTAAAATCTCCCGGAAACAGACAGGCAGAAATCAGCAGGGCGCTTAAAAACTGGCTGCTTTTATCGATATCCACCGTTACTTCCGTGGCAGAAAGAGGGGCGGAATTATGAAATTCCACCGGAAGAAAGTCTTCTTTTTCAAGGAAAGAAAATGTACTGCCAAGAGAAGCGAGGGCAGAAAATAATTCTTTCATGGGACGCTTTTTCATCTGTTCGGAAGCGTCGATGCGGCAATTACATACCGAGATGCCGAGAAAGGCAGTTAAAAATCTGGCAGCAGTGCCGGCACTTCCAACATTAATCGTGGCATCTTTATTTGGAATATTACCGCCTTCACCGTAAACGGTAACCTGCTTTGCAGTTTCGTCTATTTCCACCTGAAAGCCTAAGGAAACCAGACTTTGCAAAAAGTGTCTGGAATCATCAGAAAAAAGCACGCCGGAGAGGGTGCTTTTTCCTTTTGCCAAGGCGGCAAGCAGAAGTGCCCGGTTGGTAATGCTTTTAGAACCGGGAACCTCTACAGAATATTCTTTTTTATGATTTTTTGGAAATGGTCGGATTGTAATGTCTGACATAAAAACTCCATTTCTTTTGTAAATTACTAGTTAAATGGCATAAGGTAGGCAATATTTGTAGTAAAATCATAAGATAACAGATACATGCGGAGTGCTCCGTTGTGCTCCTCTGCTACCAGTAACTGGTCCGGAAAATATTCTGCGGTGTTAGTAACATTGATTTGCAGGACAATGTAATCTCCTGCACCCACGTCGCTGCTGTATGCCAGCATGTTTTCTTCACCATAGGTAACGCCCTGGGTTAAATCAATTTCATAAAGCCCAAAGCTTAATAAGTCTTCGGTGGAAGAGAGGATATAGGTTTCGCCGTCTTCATCAATAACCCAACGGTCAGTTGCAGGAAAATTCTCAGAAACACCACCTTGAGTAATGGAAATCTGAGTAGTAGGCTCCGGACGCTTTACTTCTTCCACTTCCTCTTCTACAACAGGCATCTGGTCTTTGGTAATCATGGTAATCACGGAAATTTTTGGCTGGTCTTTAGTAAGAACCGTACCATTATCGTCCTGAACAGGAACGTTGCTGCAGATAGCATCCACAACGTCCATACCGGAAACAACACGTCCAAAGGAAGCGTAGTAGCCGTCGAGACCGGTATTATCCTGGTGAACGATGAAGAACTGACAGGAAGCACTGTCCGGTTCGTTGGTTCTTGCCATGGAAAGGGTGCCTCTTACATGACTGAGAGTGTTGTTAAAGCCGTTTGTGGCAAATTCACCCGGAATAGCGTAGGTTGCTGTACCGGAACCGTCACCCTTAGGATCACCGCCCTGAATCATGAAATTATTGATAATGCGGTGGAAGGTCAGGCCGTTATAAAAGCCTTCATTTACCAGATTAACAAAATTGGTAACTGTTGCCGGAGCAACGTCTGCATAAAGCTCCATATAAACCGGGCCGTAATTTTCTACTTCCATGAAAGCGTAATGTGTGCCGCTTAAGTAGTTATCGGAATTGTAGTTTGGGTTATCCTTATTTTCTTTATTTCCGCAACCTGTCAGCAGAAGTACGGAAAATAAAGATAATATACAAAGATATACTAGTTTTTTCTTCATAAATTATTGATCTCCTTATCTTGAATTTTACAACGTGTCCATTCTGCATCAAAGTTTGGGCAAAACTATGTCAAAATTGCAAACGTTTGGTTAATCTTTAATTCCAGTTTTTCCAATAAAAAACGTGGTCGTTGAGAATATAAAATTCTCTGTAGTAGAGATAGTCACTGTCTCTCATGGCACTGTCGGTGGTACGGAAATACCGGTAGGTGCCGATATTGTTTCTGCCGGCAAGGGCTTCTCTGGCTGCGTCGAAGCAGATTTCCGGAATTCCCTTTGCCTGGGCACGGTCAATTAATTCCTGTCTGGCTCCGGCAAACTGGCCCGGTGCAAAAAGGACTTCTTCTAAGGTGGTGCCCCATCTTCCGTATTCCATACGGTTTAAAATAACATTGGCAACTGCCAGCATGCCTTCATACCCCTGGTCACCGGCCTCGGTTTTGATAACCGTTGCAAAGAGATAAAGCTCTTCGTCGGTCATGGTCATAGGTTCGCGGGTGGTTTCCGGCACATGGAAAATCTGAGCCCGCTCGAAAGCCTTTGCAATTGCTTCCTGGAGCTCTTTTTCTTCAATTTCTTTTAAGGTTAAGCCGGTATCCATTTTAAAGTTAAACTTCACATATTTCTCGGAGATATATCCGATGGAACCGTCTTTATATTCGATAGCAATCCATTCTTTGTAGCTTTGACCCAGCTTTGCAGGGAAGGACTGGCCTTTCTTTACCTTGGTTAAGGAATCGTACCAGGTACCCGGACCGCTGCGGACATTTAAAGAACTGGCAGTAATGTAAGCCATAACAAGTTCTTCCCGGTCACAGATGGAGATGACTTCCTCCGGAGAGAAAAGGTAGGACGAGCTTACATAGCCTTCTTCAATAGAGCCGGTGGAGATTTTAGTCCAACCGTCCTTTTCTTCGAGAATAAAGGCATAGCAATCCGCCGGGAGCTTACCGATTAATTTGCCGTCGGTGCCCGGTGTCTTACGGATATTTAAGTTTTTGGTAACTGCCGGAATAGTAAAGGACGGAACATAAGCCTCAGGTGCCGGAGTCGGAGACACGGTAGGCGTAGGAGTTACCGTCGGGGTCGGACTCGCCGTAGGCGTAGGTGTTACGGTTGGAGTCGGCGTAGGAGTCTCTGTTGGAGTAGGAGACGGTGTTGCCGGAATTTCTGTAGGGGATGGTTCTGCAGTAGGTGCAGCTGTAACGGTTTGTTCCGGCTGGTTGGAATCATTGCCTTCTGTCGTGTTGCCGGAAGAATCCTTATTATCCGGAGATTCGGAAGGAGTTGCATCTTCCGCAATCACATCTTTGCCCGAAGCAGCCATGTCGGAGGCCGGTTTTACAAGGGAACCCGCTAACATTACAACAAAAAAACTGACACAAGTGGCAGCAAATCCAATCAGCAGACGCTGTGTTTTTTTCATAAATAAACCCTGATACCTTTCTTAAATCTTAAATTTTTATTTCCCATAAAGTACATTAGTTAACACTTTTGTAAAAAATACCTTGTTTGCAACGAGTATATCATATTTTTTTCAAGAAAGAAAGGGGGTGTTTACCCTTTTAATTCGTAAATATAGGCATTTCCCTGTTTCCCTGTGCGTAGCACGACCTGAAGCTCGGAAAGCAGCAGTAGGGTTGTCCGGGCCAGTTCCAACGGGATTTTGGCAATTTTGGCAAAGTCCTTTGCAGTAAAGGTATCCGGAAGTTCCGCCGGCAGCAGCATCATATAATCCTGCGGAGCGTCCAAATCATATTCTGCCACAAGTTTCAAAGGAAATTTGTCACATTTGGTCGCCCGTTTCTTTTTATCTTTTCCGTAACCGTCTAACATGCGGTATTCTTCCATGTCCATCAGCACAATTTTTAATGAAAAATTAGGATGGGACAGATATGGCCGGATGCCGTACAACTCCGCAAATACCTGTAGGGGATTTCCTTTGCGGGTGGATTTTTTTGGCGGTGTGATTTCGCCGGTGCCGGGAGTAACCCAACGCAGATAATTTGTGTTGGTGACAGGGTATACCACGGTAACCGGATGCTCCTTTAAAAAGAATTCCAGCTTGCCCCGTAATTTATGAAATTGTCTGGTCTGAATCTCAAAAATATGGCCGTCTACGCAGACATCGGCAAAATAAGTGCCGATTTTGATTTCCTGGCAGGATAAATCCTTGGAAAGATACTGCTTTAGCGTGCTGTGTACGGTTTTTTCGCCCAGGGTACCGATGCCGCCCAAGGCTTCCTGACGGGCAAGAACGAGATTCCGGCTTATGTCAAAGTAATCAATGTCCATGGTTTCATCCTTTGCATATCATTTATAAAATCAGTATAGCATAGATACGGCATAGTTACAATTGAGGAATAAATTTGATGACAGTAGCGAAAAATTCTGTTATACTGGCTATGGTTATTGTTTTACAGAATAAAAAAGCAGGTTTTTATAAGAATAATATTTCGGAGGAAAGAAAAATGGATTTATTAAAATATGTAAGTCTTGCTACCACCCCGCATCAGGCAGTGGCAGCCGGCGCAGATTATTTAAAAGAAAAAGGCTTTGAGGAATTAACCCTTGGAAAGTCCTTTGACATCAAAAAAGGCGGCAAGTATTACTTAACCGCCTACAGCACTTCTTTAATTGCCTTTACCGTTGGTGCAGAAACTACAGAAAACCAGGTGTTCCATGTGGCAGCAGCCCATACCGACCATCCTTGTCTGCACATTAAGCCAAAGGCAGAACTGGCACCTTCTAAGTATTTAAAAATTGATACCGAAATTTACGGCGGCCCGATTTTAAATACCTGGTTAGACCGTCCGCTTTCCGTGGCAGGCCGCGTGGCATTAAAGGGAGACGACATTTATCATCCGGAAATCAAACTGGTGGATTTTGCCCGCCCAATTGCTACCATTCCAAACCTTGCCATCCATTTTAACCGCAAGGTAAACGAGGGAATTGAACTCAACAAACAGTCCGACATGCTGCCAATCATCGGTTTGTTTGAAGAGACCATGAATAAGGATAATTACTTCTTGGAGCTTTTGGCAAAGGAATGCGGCGTGGCACCGGAAGATATTCTGGACTTCGACTTATATGTTTATGCACTGGAAGCAGGTTGCTATGTTGGCGTAAATGAGGAAATGATTTCCGCACCGCGTCTGGATAACCTGACCTCCTGCTTTGCACTGCTTTACGGCATTTCCGGTGAAGCACGCAAAGACGGCATCAACGTTGCTATTTTGTTTGATCACGAAGAAATCGGCAGCCGCTCCAAGCAGGGCGCAGATTCCGCCCTTCTTCAGATGGTACTGGAAAAGATTTATGTGGCTCTCGGCTTCGATAAGAACGTCCTTTTCGACAGCATTTTCAACAGCTTCCTGTTCTCGGCGGACGTGGCTCATGCCGTGCATCCGCATCATCCGGAAAAGTACGACCCGGTTAATGTGGCTAATTTCAACGAAGGCATTGTATTAAAGCTCAACAGTAACCAGCGTTACACCTTCGACACCGAAGCAGTAGCCATTGCCCAGGGCATCTGCGACGCTTCCGGCGTAAAGTACCAGAAGTTTGCCAACCGCTCCGATGTTGCCGGCGGCGGCACCCTCGGCCCAATCATTTCCGGTTGGCTCCCAATGAAGACCGTGGATATCGGCGTGCCGATCTTAGCAATGCACTCCGCAAGAGAGCTTATGGGCAAGAAAGACCAGGAGTATTTAGAGATGCTCATGAAGGGATTCTTTGAGAACTAAAACTTTATTACACAGAATTTAGACAAGGAGCAGACTTTCGGGTTTGCTCCTTACTTGTTTTGAAGAACATGAACCGAAATATTTGGCGCTGAACTAAGAAACCTAATAAACCAAGGCTTTTCACAACGTATTAATTTTAAAAATCCAGTATCCAAGTGTCCGACCTCTCAAACGACGGGTGTTCGCCCCCGGACGGACAAATGATGTTTCATTTGTTCCGTCGGGGGCGAGCAACTGTTGGAGGAGGCAGGCGAACACGGATACTGGATTTTCTAAAATTATATCCTGTGAAACCCTTGGCTCTTAGCTTCTTAACTCAGCGCCAAACTTTTTATTCATATTCTTCAGAATCTTCTTTACGAATCC
>JAZNXI010000066.1:0-17316 GCA_045593825.1 Lachnospiraceae bacterium | reverse complement strand
GATGATGGTTTTACCGAAGGCAGCGGTATGACGGAGGCTGCCTGCAATGAGTTTTATATTAAAACCGGTATTCCTTTGTATTTCTATACAGTTAAGGAATACGATAAATCCGTATCTACCTGTGATAACTATACTATTGGTTTGTACAGCGGTCTGTTTAAAGATCAAAACCATGTTTTGATTGCCTATTACGACAATGTGAACTGGTGGAGCTGGGCTATCGGTGATAAAGTAGAAAAATATATGTCCGAGTCTGATGTAAACGATTTATTAGACGAAATTGACTATTACTGGGATGATTACAGCTTAACCAACGACCAGGTACTTGCCAAGGGTATTGCAAGCTATCAGGAAAAGCTGACTGCAGTAAAAGATAACGGAAACGGTCTTGCAGTGCTTCTCATCATCGTTGGCTTGGTTATGCTTGTGGTAGCTATTTACCAGTTTATTAACTACGGTTCTGACGCAAAGAAGTACGAAGAAGAGGCAAAGAAGCTGCAGAGAGAGATTATCCTCAGCAAGCCTTTGGAAACCTTCGGCAATCAGGAAGTGGATGATTTGAAGAGCAAATATGATAACATGTAATCGTTAGAAAGGAATGGCGGTATGTCTAAGAAAATTCATGTAAGGCCATCCGGGGCCCAGTCTAAACTGGGATTTGCGGTTGGAATTATCTTTTGTTTGATTGGCTTGTTTGTTGCCATTCCGATATTTGGGCCGTTTGGCCTTGTTTGGACAGCAATTGCGGGCTTTATTACCTATTCTCATTGGAGGAACGGTTTTACAGACAAAAAGATTGATACACATGTCATCGAAATTGAGGATTCTGACCCGGACAATGTGACGGTGACCTCACATCGTGGATTTGGCTCGTCTTATTCGGTTAGTGATTTCGAAGATAGCGAGACGGTGCGAAGCAGCGGAAACGATATCGAAAACCGCTTAAAATCCCTGCAAAGCCTTTATGACCAGCGGTTGATTACCAAAGAAGAATACGAAGAAAAGAAACAGGAAATTTTAAAGGAATTATAGTTATTAAGTAAGACTGTGTTTTATGGAGGAGTTCTGTAAAACATGGTCTTATTATTTTATAAAACTATGTAGTGCGTAAAGTTAAGTTTTGTTATATAATTGTTTTATGACATTTCAACATCAAAAATGTATAGTTGAGAGATTATCTGTTTAAAAAAACAGTTTTCTCTGTTATGGTATAATCACAAAAGAAAGATACAAAAGGAGTCCTTAAGATGTCAATGGAACTTATCTTTTGCCTGGTGGCAGTTCTTGTTTTGGCAGTATGTATGGCAGTGGTGCTGGTATTACATAAAAAGCAGCGCTTGCATCTTTTGCAACTGCAGGAAAGCCTAAAAAATCTGGAACAATTAAATTTTGAACTTCGTGCCGCCAGACATGATTATTTAAACCATCTGCAGGTGGTGTACGGACTGCTGGAACTGGAAGAGTATGAGGACCTGAAAAAGTACCTGGCGCCGGTGTACAAAGGAATTATGAAAACCGGCAAGGCGCTTAAGACATCCAAGCCTGCACTGAATGCACTTTTGAAAGCAAAGATGGAAGAGGCAGAAGGCAAAGAGATTGACGTTTATGTGGAAGTAAAATCCGACTTGCTAAAGCTTCGTGTGGAAGATTGGCAGCTTTGCAAGGTGTTATCCAATTTAATTGACAATGCCATGACAGCCCTTTCGGAAACGACGGAGGAGAGAAAACTGGAAATAGACATTAACGAAGATAGGGAGAATTATCTTTTTACTGTTTCCAATAATGGGACGGCGATTCCGAAGGAGCATCTGGAAAATATCTTTAAACGTGGTTTTTCCACAAAAAAAGAATCCGGACACGGCATGGGTCTTGCCATTGTATCTGATATTGTAAAAGAAAACAAAGGAAATATTTCGGTAAGCTCGACGGAGGAAAGAACTTCATTTGCCGTCAGCTTTCAGAAAGGAGAAGGAGAATGACACCATTTGAAATAATCGGAATTGTGTTACTCATTGCCGGCTTTGTGCTGGTTGGCATTGAAATGGCAGTACCGGGCTTCGGACTTCCGGGAATCAGCGGCATTATCAGTCTGGTACTGGGAATTATCTTTACCGCCGATACCGTCTCGGAAGGCATTATTATGGCAATCATTGTAATCGTCATTTTGGGTATTATGCTGGCGGTTGCCATGACAATTCTTGGGTCAAAGAAGGTAAAGTCACCAATGGTTCTCAGAGAGGATGTAAAAGGAGAGCAGGGCTTTTTGGAATCCTCGGATTTGGAATATCTGGTAGGTAAAGAGGGTGTTGCAGCCACAGACCTTCGCCCGGCTGGCAAAGGAAACTTCGAAGGAATTGAATTTGATATTCTCTCCGGCGGAAGCTACATCAAAAAGGGAGAAAAGATTTATATCAGTAGAGTTAAAGATAATAAGCTGATTGTATCAACAAAATAATGAGGAGGAAGTAAGTATGGGAAAGTATATTATTTTAGGGATTATTGTTGTTTTAGTCATTGGATTTTTCTGCCTGGTTCCGATGGGACTTTGGATTTCTGCGGTGGCATCCGGTGTTAAAATTGGTGTTATTCATCTGATTGGTATGAAACTCCGCCGTGTAAGACCGGCATACATTGTAATGCCGATGATTAAGGCTACCAAAGCAGGACTTAAGCTTACCGCAAACCAGCTGGAAGCACATTATATGGCAGGCGGTAACGTAGATAGTGTAGTAAATGCTCTGATTGCGGCAGAACGTGCCGGCATGAGTTTAAACTTTGAACAGGCATCTGCCATTGACCTGGCAGGCCGTGATGTATTTAAAGCGGTAACCATGAGTGTAACTCCAAAGGTAATTGAAACTCCATCCATTTCTGCGGTTGCAAAGGATGGTATCGAGCTTCTTGTTAAGGCAAGAATTACCGTTCGTACCAACATTGAACGCTTAATCGGTGGTGCAGGTGAAGAAACTATCATCGCCAGAGTTGGTGAAGGTATCGTTACAACCGTAGGTTCCTCCAATAACCATGCTACTGTTTTGGAAAATCCGGACGACATTTCCAAGGTAGTTCTCAGTAAAGGTCTTGATTCTGGTACCGCATTTGAAATTCTTTCCTTGGATATTGCAGATATTGATATCGGCAGAAACGTTGGCGCAAACTTGCAGAGCCTCCAGGCTGAAGCAGACAATAAGATTGCCCAGGCCAGAGCGGAAGAACGTCGTGCCATGGCGGTAGCATTGGAGCAGGAAATGAGAGCGGCCGTAGTTGCTGCTGAAGCTGAAATTCCAAAGGCTATGGCAGAAGCACTCAGAAGCGGTTCCCTTGGCGTAATGGATTACTACAGAATGCAGAATATCCAGGCTGATACCGATATGAAGAAGGGCATTGGTATCGGTGTAACCACTTTTGCAGAAAACAAAAAGCAGGGCGAATAAATGATAAAAGTAATGATTGTAGAGGATGAACCGGAAATCCGTAAAATCCTCGGAAAAATGATTGATAAACAAGACGGTTTTACAGTGGTAGCCGCCTGCGGAGATTTCGCAGGCGGTATTACCGCATTTGTGAAATACCGCCCGGAAGTGGTGTTCATGGACATCGACTTAGGCGGCGAGAGCGGCATGGACTGTGCCAAAACCATCACAGAGCTGGAACCGAAGACCAAGATTATTTTTGCTACGGCCCATAGTGAGTTCATGGCAAATGCCTTTGAAATCTATGCTTTTGATTATCTTGTAAAACCGTTTAATCTGGAAAGAGTGATAAAAACTCTTACAAGAATTAAGGGGATGCAAGGCAGCAATAAGGAAAGCGAAAGCCTTATGGCAACAGAAGAAGCGGCACAGGATAAAGTACTGAATGCTGCCGAACAGCACAAAGATAAGCTGATGATAAAAGGCAAGGAGCAGATGACTTTCCTTGACAAGAAGGATATCATCATGGTGGAGCGTCTGGATGGTGAAACTATTATTACCACGAAGGATGGCGAGTTTTATACCTCGGCATCTCTTGGCAGTATTGAGGAAAAATTGGACCCGGCTGAATTTATGCGTTGCCATAAGTCCTACATCATCAACTTATCCATGATATCCCAAATTGAGGTGTACGGCCGATGGACTTATACCGTGAAGCTAAAGGGCACAAGCGCTACTGCATTGATGACATCCCAAAAGTATGAAGAAGTAAAGCAGTTGTATGAGTAATAAAAGAAGCAGAAAAGACAGCAAATAGTTGCGGTCTCTCTGCTTCTTTTACATTAAAGGAGCAAATAATCGTAAAATGTCCTGAATAAGTCTTCCTGCTACATGCTTGCTACAGTCTTTGAGGGTTATTTCCTGACATTCCTGCAATGTATCCAGAAAATCACGTTTTATTTCCATAACAGCGGTACTTCCATATAACCAGGTACCACATTCAAAATGCAAATATAAACTACGGAAATCGAGATTGGTAGTTCCGACGGTGGCAGTAGTATCATCGGATACAAAGGCTTTGGTATGAAGAAAGCCTTTGGAGTATTCGTATATTTTTACTCCGGAGAGAATCAGTTCCCGATAATAGGAGCGGGTGGTCATATGCACGATGCGTTTGTCCCATATGTGGGGTGTTATTATCCGGACATCAACACCGCTTTTTGCTGCTAATGTAAGTGCGGATATCATGCTGTCGTCAATGATTAAGTAGGGAGTATAAATATATACATAGTCAGTCGCTTTGTTTATTATTTGTAAATATACATGTTCACCCACGTTGTCAGAGTCCAAAGGACTGTCTGCATATGGCTGTACATAGCCATCATCCGGTATGGAGCAGGTGCAGTCTTTCCAAGGATAATACAAAGAAAAATCTTCATTAATCTTTTTACAATATGACCACATTTCAAGGAAAATCAAGGTGAAACTCCAAGCCGCATTACCTTCCAGTTTAATGGCAGCATCTTTCCAGTGCCCGTGTTTGACTTTCACGTTTATATATTCGTCAGCAAGATTAATGCCTCCGGTAAATGCAACTTTTCCGTCTATGACAGTAATTTTCCGGTGGTCACGGTTGTTCTGTTTTACCGTCAGAAAGGGGCGGAAAGGATTAAATACCGCACATTCAATGCCAAGTTTTTGAAGCTTCTCACGATAATTTTTAGGTAAAAGAAGAAAACATCCTAAATCATCATAAATCAGACGTACTTTAACTCCTTCTTGTACTTTTTGTATCAGAATTTCCAAAATTTCATTCCACATGGTTCCTTCTTCAACAATAAAATATTCCAGAAAAATATAATGTTCTGCTTTATTTAGCTCTTTCTTCATTGCTTGAAATAATACTTCACCGGGTGAGTAGAACTTAGTGGAAGTATTTGTGTACACAGGGAAACCGGCGAATTCCTGTAAATATCTGATTTGCGGAAAATGCTCCGGAATTTCAGCCATGGCTTTTTGATAGCTGTGTTGGGGAAGAAAATAGAGTGGTGCCGTTGTTTCCTTAACTAAACTCATTTTCTCAGAAAAACGTTTTGTGGAGGTTTGAAAATTAAATAATAAATAGAGCAGACCTCCAAATAACGGAAACAGTAAAATCAAAAAGACCCAGGTGAGTTTATAGGCACCTTTATCACGTTTAGAGATAATGTAAAGTGCTGCAAAAAGGCTGATTATGGTGAACAACCGGCCGAACCCCTGGGAAAACCGGCTTCCGCTTATAACAAGATAAGCAAGGAAGCCGATTTGCAGTAAAAGCATCAGTATAATCAGAACACGTCGGCGGAATAACTGTCGAAACCATTTTGTACTAAATGCTTTTTTCATGGAGAGTATCCTTTCTTTAGTGACGGTGACGGATTACTCCGATTAATTTAAAGAGCTCCATAACCAAAAGCGGAACTAAAATCAGTCCGATGCCTTTGAAATAAAGGTCAGCAGTAAGTGTTGTTAAACCAAAGATTCCGGATAAAGGTGTGAACAGTACCAGGCAAACCAGTAAAACAGAAGCCAGGGCAGCTAAATTCAAATTACGGTTTGAGAAGACACCAATTTTAAATAAAGAGTGTTCCGAACGCATATTAAAGGCCTGAACTACCTGGGATAATGCCAGTACCATAAAGGCAAGAGTTTGACCGCCTGCATCGGTGCCGGTAGCCTGCTCCCCAATCCGGAAAGCAAGTAAGGAAATAGCACCAAACATAATTCCCTGCAAAATAATTTGGATTCCGTATCCGTGGGCAAACAAGCCTTCATCCTTTGGTTTAGGATTCCGGTTCATAATGTCGGATTCCACCGCTTCCATGCCAAGGGCAATGGCCGGAAGACTGTCGGTAACCAGGTTAATCCAAAGTAATTGCATGGAAAGAAGCGGAGATTTATGCCAAAGCAACATTGCAACGAAGACGGTAATTACTTCGCCGATATTTGTTCCGAGAAGAAAACCGACTACTTTTTTTATGTTGGCATATATACCGCGGCCTTCCCGGACTGCATCCACGATGGTAGCAAAATTATCATCGGTAAGTGTCATATCTGCAGCACCTTTAGCTACATCGGTGCCTGTAATACCCATGGCACATCCAATATCGGCAGCCTTTAAAGCCGGTGCGTCATTAACACCATCGCCGGTCATGGCAACCACCTGGTTTTTGCGCTGCCATGCTTTTACGATGCGGATTTTATTTTCAGGAGAAACCCGGGCGTAAACGGCAATGTTTTCAATTTTACTGTCTAATTCCGCATCGGTCATTGCATCCAGGTCTGCACCGGTAATAGCAGCATCTTTTTCCTCCAGAATACCAAGTTCTTTTGCAATAGCAGAAGCAGTAATTACGTGGTCACCGGTAATCATTACCGGTTTGATTCCGGCCTGACGGCAGGTAGCTACCGCAACCTTAGCTTCCGGACGAGGAGGGTCAATCATGCCTACCATACCAAGGAAGATTAAATCTTTTTCCATTTCCTCCGAAGTAATACTTTCAGGAAGTCTGTCCAGCTCTTTATATGCAATAGCAATCACACGAAGTGCTTGGGAACTCATTTCTGCATTGATTTTCTGCGCTTTTTCCAAATCACCGCTGATACAGCGGGACATCATAACATCAAAAGCTCCCTTTACAATAGCAATGAGTTTTCCGTCAATGGTATGTACCGTAGTCATTAATTTCCGGTCGGAATCAAACGGAAGTTCTGCCAAACGAGGATATTTTCTGTTCAGATTATCCTTCGGCATACCGTTTTTATGGGCAGCCAGTACAATGGCGGTTTCTGTTGGGTCGCCAATGTGCTGTTCTTCGGTTCCGTGAAAAACAACAGTGCCATCACAGCATAAAGCGCCGTAACGAAGAAGTTGTTTTACTTTATTAGAGTTGTTATTATCAATGGATTCGGGTTCGGTTTCACCATCGCAATAAGCTTTTACCAGGGTCATGCGGTTCTGGGTGAGAGTACCGGTTTTGTCGGAACATATGACGGAGGCACCGCCCAGAGTTTCTACAGCCGGTAACCGGCGGATAATAGCGTTTTTACTTACCATGCGCTGTACACCGATGGAGAGAACAATGGTTACTATAGCAGGAAGACCTTCAGGAATAGCAGATACTGCCAGGGAAACGGCTGTCATAAAGATTTCCAGGGCAGGAATACCGTTTGCAAGACCAACTACAAAAATAATGGCGCAGGCGGCAATGGCAACAATTCCAAGGTATTTACCAAGTTGGGAAAGTTTTTCCTGCAACGGAGTCTGACCTTCTTCTTCACTGTCCAACAGATTGGCGATTTTACCCATTTCTGTATCCATTCCGGTGGCAGTAACAACTGCCAGAGCGGTGCCGTAAGTAATGCTGCAACCGGAAAAAACCATGTTATTGCGGTCTCCTAATGGTGCATTGGAGTCAACGAGAACAGTGGCATCCTTTTCGGATGGAACGGATTCGCCGGTTAGTGCAGACTCTTCACACTTTAAACTTACACTTCGAATCAGGCGTGCATCGGCAGGAACGAAATCACCGGCTTCCAGGCGGATAATATCACCGGGAACCAGTTTGCTGGCTTCAATAGTGGCCTCTTCTCCATCACGGATTACTCTTGCATGGGGTGCAGACATGTTTTTTAAGGCATCCAGGGCTTTTTCTGCTTTACTTTCCTGCATGACACCCATAATTGCATTCAATATTACAATGAGAAGTATTAGTATGGGTTCAAAAAATTCTTTCGGATTTCCTTCTACACAGGCAATAACAAAAGAAATTGCTGCAGCAGCTAAGAGAATCAGAATCATTACGTCCTTGAATTGGTCAAGAAAACGTTGTAACGTTGTTTTTTTCTTTTTTTCACTAAGCTTATTTTCACCGTGCATTGCTAAAATAAGCTCGGCATCTGAAATGCTCAGACCGTATTCGGCATCTGTGTCCAGATCCTTAAAAACTTCTCCAATGGGATGACTGTGGTATATCAAGTCCGATATCCTCCTTTTTTATGATATAAAATCAGTATAGATGAAATTAAACAAACTTTCATTGGACGAAAAAAAACGGATGTCGCAATTTTGCACGTTTTTAAAATTTGTTACATTTTTGGACAAAAGGTCGAAATTGTCCAAAGGAATTCTTGCAATTTTCTTGATGATAATCTTATTTTATTATAAAATTTTATAATAAGACTTTTGGAAACGGTAAGCAGGAGGTAGCGGGGCTTGGCTGACTCGAATATAACAAAAAAAGCATTAGCAACATCCTTAAAAAGTTTAATGGACGAAAAAGCCTTTGAAAAAATCAGCATTGCAGATATTTGTGAGCGATGCGAAATGAACCGGAAAAGCTTTTACTATCATTTTAAGGATAAGTATGATTTGGTAAATTGGATATTTGATACAGAGTTTATTGCTGTTGCACGTAAAAAAAATTACGGGTGTACAGACGAAGTATTAAAGGATATTTGCGCATACTTTTACGAAAACCGCAGTTTTTACCGTAAAGCATTATGTATTGAGGGGCAAAATTCTTTTTCCGACCATTTCAGGGAACTGTTGTATCTGATTTTTTCCAGCCAGCTGGATGATATTATTGGGATATCCTTGATAAAGGAATTCCAAATTAATTTCTTTGTAGATGCTATTATTATGACCTTCCAACGGTGGATTACAGAATATACCACCATGACTCCGGCAGAATTTATGGAGCAGATGGAAGAATGCATAAAATATATCACGGTAAAGTACGGAGAACTTGAAGAAAAGCAAAGGACTGAGGAAAAATGAAGCAGAACCAACGGGAAGTTCCGGTAGTATATTATGAAAATGAATTGGAAGATGAGTTTTCTACAGCCAAAATAACACCAAGGAAAATTGATGGAGGTTATGACTATGATGGCGGAATACTGCGTAAAACCGGACGTTTTTTTCTGTATCGCCTTTTAGTTACGCCGTTGGCTTTTTTATATTTAAAAATAAAATATCATCATAGAATAGTAAACCGGAACTGCTTAAAAAAAGCCAAAGGTACCGGTTTCTTTTTGTATGGTAATCATACCAATCCCATTGCGGATGCAGTGATGCCTACTGTGCTTATGTTCCCGACAGCGGCAAGTGTTATTGTCCACCCGGATAATGTTTCTATGCCGGTTCTTGGAAAGATTACTCCTTGTCTGGGAGCAATTCCATTGCCGGATGATAAGCATGCTTTGAAGAATTTTCAAAAAGCAATGGATAAGGTAATGCAGAAAAAAGAAGGGCTTGCAATTTATCCGGAGGCACATATTTGGCCGTATTATACGGGAATCCGTAATTTTAAAGATAGTTCCTTACGCTATCCGATACAGTATCAGGTGCCGGTTTTTACTTTTACCAATACTTATCATAAAAAACGGTTTGGAAAGTCGCCCAAGATAATAACCTATATGGAAGGACCTTTTTATCCGGATGGCAAAGGAAGTATAAGAGAGCAGAAGCAAAGCCTTCACTCTTTAGTTATTTCTTCCATGAAAGAAAACAGTAAACGCAATACAGTGGAACTTGTGCGATATGTTAAAAAGGAGATGAAATAAGTGAATATTTTATTTGCAGGAAATGACGGTGTGTTTGACGGAATATTAAGCTGTATGCTGTCTGTTTTAAAGCGGACGGTGTCTAAGGAACCTTTTACTGTGTATGTGCTGACCATGGACGTATCCAGAATAAAGCCGGAATATATTCCAATTAAAGACAGTAAAATCGCCTTTTTAGACAAAGTAGTAAAGGAATATCATCCGGAGAACAAAATAATTAAGCTGGATGTAACTGATATTTATGAGAGAGAATTTGCTCATTCTCCAAACGAACAGTGTTATTGTTCACCATATACGTTACTTCGTTTATTTATGGACTTGATTCCGGAAATTCCGGATAAAATTTTGTACTTGGACGTAGATGTTTTGTTTAATAGGGATATAACCCTGTTATATGAAACCGATGTGGAAGGGTATGAATATGCAGCTGCCAGAGAACATTACGGAAAGTTTTTCATTCATCCAAACTATATCAACGCAGGTGTTCTTTTATTTAACATGAAGGAAGCAAAACGGACCGGCTTATTCGAAAAATCCAGGGCACTGATAAAAACAAAAAAGCTGATGTTTGCAGACCAGAGTGCAATTTACCGAAGCACGACACGAAAGAAAATGTTACCGCAGCGGTTCAATGACCAAAAGTTTTTACATAAGCATACGGTGGTGCGGCATTTTTCCAAGCGTTTATTTTATTTACCGTATCCGCATACGGAAAATATAAAACAGTGGCATGTCAGCCGGATGTATTCTAAATTTCACTATCAGCAGTTTGATGATGTTTTGTATGAATATCTTTATTTAAGGGGGAAATACCAGCATGAATGGGAGATTGAAGCTTCGAAAGAGGCGTAGGGAAATACCTGTATTCTTTGCGGCAGATGATAAGTATGTAAAATTTATGATGGTGACCATGCATTCCGTAATTGCTAATGCATCACCTAAAAATCATTACAGTTTGTATGTGCTGCACTGTGATATTACTGCAGAAAGTCAGGAAAAGGTAAAAAAACTGGAGACGGAGAACTGTAAGATACAGTTTGTGGACGTTACAGGAGAACTGAAGAAAATTGAAAAGAAAATTTCACTGAGGGATTATTATACGGCAACTACCTATTACCGTATTTTTATTCCTGAGCTGTTTCCGGAATATGATAAGGTATTATATATTGACAGCGATACCGTGGTGAGGGAAGACATTGCTAACCTGTATCAGTATGAGCTTGGAAAAAATTATGTCGGTGCAGTCAGGGACCAGATTGTGGTTCAGGTGGAATTGTACGGTGACTACACGGAAGAGGTTCTTGGTATATCCCGAGGTGCCTATTTTAATGCGGGCGTGGTACTGATAAACTGCGAGCAGTTCAGAAAAAAGCATATGCTGAAGCAGTTTGTGGAACTATTGGGAACCTATACCTTTGTGGTGGCACAGGACCAGGATTATTTAAATATTCTCTGCAAGGATAAGGTGCTTTGGCTGGATCCCCGTTGGAATGCCCAAATGCCGGGAGAACTTGGCTTTGAAGAGGATAAAGCAAAGCTGGTGCATTACAATTTGGCGGCAAAACCATGGCATTATAAAGATTGTAAAATGGGAGAATATTTCTGGAAATACGCAAAGGAAACAGAGTCCTATGAAGAAATAAAGACCGTATTTGAAAACTTTTCTAAGGAAGATGCTGTCAGGGATGAGCATTATGGAAACAATTTGCAAAATTTGGCTATGTCTGAAATTCAAAACCGGAATAATTATTACCGGATGTTTGGTAACGGGGAAGAAATGAAGCTGAACCGTATTGAGGTTCTGCGGCGCATTGAGGAATATGAAAAGGCAGGATGGTTTGATCGTGACGTGGAAGATGACCCGCCAGGAAGAGAACTGCTGCCACAGGAAATTGAGTATATCAGCAAGGATATGAGGAGCAGAATCCGTACCAGATACGCATTCCGCATCGCTCACTGGTTTGTTGGTGTGCTGATGAGGAAACAGCAATTTGTTGTAAAGGAAGTCATTGGCAGCGAAAAATTTAAGCTGGTGGACAGCGGTGCTGTGGTGACCTGCAATCACTTTAATGCTTTTGACAGTTTTGCAATTCAGTTGGCATACGAAAGTGCGAAGGTCAGAAAAAGGAAATTATATCGTGTCATTAACGAAGCAAATTATACATCATTTCCGGGGTTTTACGGATTTCTTATGCGGAATTGCAATACCTTGCCGCTAAGTTCTAATAAGGCAACCATGAAAAAGTTCCTGAAAGCAGTGAACAAGTTGTTAACAGAGGGGCATTTTGTTCTTGTATATCCTGAGCAGAGCATGTGGTGGAATTACCGTAAGCCAAAGCCGTTAAAGAAGGGAGCCTTTAGCTTTGCTGCTTCGGCGGAGGTGCCGGTGCTTCCATGCTTTATCACTATGGAGGACACGGAGGTAATGGATGGAGACGGTTTCCCGGTACAAGCCTATACCATTCATGTGGGAGATCCGATTTATCCGGATAAAAATAAGACAAAGGCTGAAAATGCAGAAAACATGCGGAGGAAGAACTATGAGGTTTGGAAGGAAATCTATGAGAAGACCTATCAGATTCTGCTTGAGTATACCACTGTGGAAAAATAAAAGAAGAATGATAAAACATAAGATTTTTAAAAATTTACAGCAAAGCAGATTTGTGACAACAGTACACATATTGATATCAAATTACTTTGAACATGAAGTGGCAAAAAATGCAGCTGCACTGACATATTATCTGTTATTTTCCATATTTCCGTTGCTTATTTTTTTAAGTAATTTATTGGGCCTTTTGAAACTGGATGTTATGGCAATAACAAACGCATTAGGAAGTTTTATGCCTAAGGATATAGTAAATTTAATAGAAACATATCTGGAACATGTGTCACATGCATCGAGTCATGTCCTTTTGTGGTTTTCCTTAGTTTTTTCGGTTTGGTTTCCTATGAGGGCAGTAAAAGGTCTTATGGGAGATGTGAGACTAGCCTATCATTTAGAGAAACCGCAATCTCCACGATTGTATACAATACGTCGGTTGGTTTATACAGTGGTATTTCTGCTGGTAATTGTATTAACTCTGGTTCTTTCCACGTTAGGAAAGCATTTACTGAGTTATATTACTGTCTTTTTGCCTGAGAATACGTTGTTTGTTTCCGATTATTTTCTTGGAGTATGGCAGTATTTACGTTTTATTCCTATCTGCTTACTTATGTTGGCTGCTTTAGGAATATTATATGCTGCATCTTTAGATACCAGACAGTCGGTAAAGGATTTGTTACCGGGAATCATTACTGCCTTAGTGTCTTGGATGATTGTTAGTATTGGTTTTTCTTTCTACGTAGAAAATTTTGCAAATTATTCTGTTATTTACGGAACTTTGGGTGCAGTAATTGTTTTGCTAATGTGGTTGTATATGACATCGCTTATTTTGATTATGGGAGCAGAATTAAATGCTGTCCTGCAGGACAAAACAAAAAACTCTATGTCTGTTAACCAGGCATAGAGTTTTTTGCGTAAAGAAAAGAATGTTGTATTGAGTTACCTAATCTGCGACAGCTGTTTCAGGAGGTCTGTTAGAGGATAATTGAAAACAGAGTTAGGAACCTCCTGAGACTGTGCCGCAGATAAAGGGTGGAGTACTCCCTCCCGGTTAAGGGAAACAGTAACCGCTTCATTTGATATGATACTGTCAATGTATTGTACATCATGAAGCATATCAAACGGAATTGTCCGGTGAGATTGTTGTAACCGGGTTGTTTTTATGTATTCATACACGGTGTCCTGTGTAGAGAGAAGGGAACACCGGGAGGAAGCAGTAAAAATGGTAAAAGAAGGAGAAAACTGTTCCGTATCCGCAAGCAGATCTCCGCATAAGATGCTATCTACGTTTTCTTCATCATAAGAAACATAGACAGAATATAAAAACTTTCCGGAACGGAGCAGAGAACATGCACGTTCTGTTTGTTCAGAATATTTTATTACAAACATTACATTGTTCAGGTTGGCTGCCTCATCCAGAATAGCCCGGGATATTTCTGTAGGGTTACAGAATATTGTAAATGCGCAGTCAGGAAATGCTTCTACAATTTCAAGCAATGTATATAAATTGCCTAAGGAGAAAATGTTCCAGGTAAATATGCCAAGTTCCGTACCCTGTTCAATGAGGGAACGATAGGATGCTTTGCGTTCCAAATAATCCGCACCGCTTAGGGAAAGGGAAATAGTCCATGGGATGTTGAAATGCTCTTTTTTTTCAATGGAACGGATTTTTTCAGCACCATAGGTACAACTGTTATAACCGACATTCATACCAAAGGTAATAAGCCGCTCTGTGTCAATATTGGCAAGCTGTTCCGGTATCATACGGTAGTAACTACTGTGTTCATCAGAAAGCATTTTTTGTGCTAACGATAAAAAATGCTTTTGGAATCTTCCGTTAGAGAAGGTTAATGCAAGGTCTACTACATTACGGATGCCGCGTTCCGGGTCATTCTTTATTTGATTTATAGTTTTTCTTACGGTATTTTCTATTAGTAATCGGTTTAAATTGTTCGGCATAATATATTCCTTTTTTTATAGAGTATCAAAAAATATCATAGAAGCGGTAACGAATTTATACAATGGACAAAAAGGGCGGAATGTCCAAAAACAATCACAATACGTAAAATATGTAACAATTTTAGACGTTTATAATAATTTGTCCAATGAGTTTCGCGGAAATATATGTATGATTAAAATAACTAACAGTGTAGGAGGTTTTTATGACAAAGTTAAACAGAAAAACAGAAACAATTGTAACCAGTATTTTTGAACTGGTACTTGGAATTTTATTATTAATTAATCCCGTTGGATTTACATCGGGAATTATTGTTGGAGCTGGTGTTGTATTAACAGCCATTGGTATATTTAGCTTGATAGAATATTTTCGTTCGGACCCGGATACTGCCTCGGAAAAAGGAGGCCTGGCGAAAGGAATTTTATTTATTCTGACCGGGGCGTTTTGCATAGTAAAACCAAAATGGTTTATTACAACATTCCCAATCTTTACCACATTTTATGGTTTGTTGATTTTGGTGTCCGGAATTACGAAGCTTCAGTGGG
The DNA here is from genome assembly GCA_045593825.1 of Lachnospiraceae bacterium. Lineage (GTDB taxonomy): Bacteria > Bacillota > Clostridia > Lachnospirales > Lachnospiraceae > SIG299. The sequence goes on along the minus strand of JAZNXI010000066.1, from coordinate 2,196 downwards.
CCATTGATATGTTCCGTAAGAAGCGGATTCACTGGTACGTAGCACTGATAGGAGCAATTTTATCCTTGATTTTTGCAACCTTGGTTTTAACAAATCCATTCACTTCGACGGTGGTGCTTTGGAATTTCATTGCAGTTTCCTTGATTGTGGAATCAATCGCAGATATTGTTACATATTTCTTTAACAGAAAATAATATGTGAGTATTTCTATTACAAACTGCTTGACAATACATAATTTCGGTAGTAAAATACAGAAAACTTCAAGAAAGGTATTTAAGTACAATGAATCTTAGAAAGAACCTCAACAATAATATGTACTATTATAGACGTATTAGCCTGTAACCGGGTAATGTGCACGGTGTAGGGCGGATAGGTCTTATATGTCGTGCATAAATCGGGGGAATAATTCATTGGAACTGATATAGAATTATTGAAATGATGAGAGCACCGACAGTAAGACCTGTTGGTGCTCTTTTGGCGTATATAAGCAGGATTTTCGAAGTGCTTATACTCGCTAGTGAGACTCATGTTCTTAGAAAGGATGAAAACTATGATAAAATATCCGGATTATGAAAACTGTATTGTAAACCTGGCAGCATCCGTACTGCAGGAATTTGGTGCAGACACAGGAGAAACTAAAGGATTAGCTGCTTGTAAGGAGTTATTTGCGAGAAACTATAAGAATATTGTGGTACTTCTTTTGGATGGTATGGGAATATCGGTAATGGAAAAGAATTTGAAAAAGAGAGGATTTTTCAGAAGTCATCTGGTACATACTTATAGCTCCGTGTTTCCGCCAACCACCGTGGCATCTACCACCTCCGTGGACTCCGGTAAATATCCGGCAGAGCATGCCTGGCTTGGCTGGGATTGTTATTATCCGGCCGTGGATGAAAATGTTACCGTGTTTTTAAACGTAAAGCAGGGCACAGAGGAACCGGTGGCAGATTATCATGTGGCAGGCACCCTTTGCGGCTATGAAAATATAGTTTCGCAAATTCAGGCGGCCGGTGGTCAGGCCTATTATTCCACACCTTTTGCGTATCCGAATCCGGGGGATTTTGATGCGGTTTTGGAGCGTATCGGGGATTTGTGCAAAAAGGACGGCAAGAAATATATTTATGCTTATTGTAACGAGCCGGATCATACCATGCACCGGAATGGTTGTTTCTGCAAGGCTTCTGTGGATGTAATCAGAGACCTGGAAAAGAAGGTAGAAGCATTGGTTGAGACCCTGGAGGATACGCTGCTTATCATCACAGCAGACCATGGCCATATTGATGGCAGAAATGCATGTATTTTGGATTATCCAAAGATTATGGAATGTTTAGAACGGATGCCGTCTATTGAACCGAGAGCATTGAATTTGTTTATTAAAGACGGTTATCATGAGCAGTTTGTAGCAGAGTTTAACAAGGAATTTGGTGATACTTTTTTGCTGCTTAGTAAGGATGAGGTAAAGAAGCAAAAACTTTTCGGACCGGGCAGCGAGCATCCGCAGTTTGACGGCATGCTGGGCGATTATCTGGCGGTGGCAACCGGTGATTTGTCCATCTTTAATACGCAGAATGAAAAAGAAAAATTTATAGGTGTTCATGCGGGACTTACCAAGGAAGAAATGGAAATACCGTTGATAGTAGTAGAGAAAAAGTGAGGATAAAATAATGGTTAGATTAGCAACAATAGAAGATTTCGAAAGAATTAATGAACTTAGAAAGCAGGTAAATGATTTGCATGTTAACGGCCGTCCGGACCATTTTAAGGCAGGATGGAATATCGAGCTTCAGAATCATGCAAAGGAGTGTATAGAAGCAGAAAATAAGGATATTTTAGTAGCGGAGCGAAACGGTGTTATTTGCGGTTTTGCCTGCGTGGATTACATTGATGTGCCGGAGTCGCCATACCGTTTTGCCAAACATTTTTACCACGTAGGTGAATTTGGTGTGGATAAAGCCTTCCATCGTCAGGGTGTGGCCACAGAACTGGTAGAATTTATGAAGCAGCATGCAAAAGAAAAGGGATTCTCCCAGATTGAGCTGGATGTGTGGGAGTTTAATCCGGAAGCCCGGGAGTTTTACGAGGCGGTTGGATTTCAGTGTATCAGAAGATATATGGAGATGAAGTTGTAAAATCGAAAATACTGTATGCCCCAAACAAAACATGGCAATACTATCACAAAAAAGAAAGTGAGGTAGT
>JAZNXI010000065.1:0-16804 GCA_045593825.1 Lachnospiraceae bacterium | reverse complement strand
CACAGAACGACATGGCTACGATCCGACTTAAGCAGCATCCACCGCAGACAGTGTAGCGGCAAGCGAAGCAGCATCCACAGAAGCAAGTACTGCAGTAAGTGAGAGCGAAAGCGCAAGCGCAAGTGAATCTGCAGCAACTAGCGAGACCGCAGATCAGTTTACTGAAATTGAAGATGAGGATGTTCCTCTTGGTGGTGAACCAAGCGACATTACTGAAATCGAGGATGAGGATGTTCCTCTTGGCGTTATTGATGATGAAGATTTAGTAGACTTAGAAGCTGAGGATGTTCCGTTAGCCGGCGGCGTGAAGATGAACGGCGGTGAAGGCGAAGGTCATAAGGTATGGTACTGGTGGATTCTTGCAGTGATTGCGGCAATTACCGGAAAGACTGTTTATGACAAGAAGAAAAAGGCTATGGAAAAGGCTGCAGAAGAAGCAAAGGAATCTGTGACTGAGACAGAAGAAAAGTAATTTTCTGTAGACAACACAGCTGATATAATGGTAAAATAATTAGTGACCACTGAGTTCTCGGTGGTCACTAATTTGCGTTTTATTAAGGCGGGAAGTTACATTGAAAAACAGAAGAAAACAAGAAAAATTATTAGTGTACAAGATTCTGTTTACGGTAATCGTAGTGGCTGTATACTTGATTGGAAAAAGTCTACCGTTGCACATGGTGGATGTATCGGTTTATACACAGCAGGGCATAAATGCAGAGGATATTTTATTACAGGCAATTAATGGTGATATACACCAATGTTCCTTGTTTGCACTGGGCATTTCGCCTTATATCAGTGCATCTATTTTGGTAATGATTATTACAGCTTTTCGCAGTTCGGAAGCAAAGGCCAGAACTTCTTCAAAAAAGCAAAATAGAAATAAGATTTTGTTGACACTGTTTTTTGCTGTTTTCATGGCTGTCACACAGGTGCCGAATCTTTCGTTTACGGTGTCCGGAGATATGTTGACTTTTGTTAGAATTATTGTGGTTTTTCAAATGGTAACCGGTGCCATGATGATTGTATGGTTGGCATCTTTAAATAAGAGATATGGCATAGGAGGCCAGTCTGCACTTATATTCATCAATATTTTTGATGGAATCTACGCCAGTTTAGAAGGACAAAATCCTTCTGATTTGTTAATTCCTTTGTTACTATCCGTTATGGCTATTTTGGTTATGGCAATAATGGAAAACACAGAGAGAAGAATTCCGGTGCAGCGAATTTCCATACATAATATTTATGCAGATAAAAACTATTTGGCAATAAAAATGAATCCTATCGGAGTTATGCCGGTAATGTTTGCTATGTCGGTATTTATGCTGCCTCAGTTGTTGGTGTCCTTTATGATGGATTTTTTTCCTGACTGTGTGGAGTTAGCGTGGCTGAATCAAAATTTGATGCTTACAAAGCCGTTTGGTATTTGTATATATATTTGCATTTTATTTTTGTTGAATATTGGTTTTTCCAGAGTTTTTCTTAACCCTAAGGAATTGACAGAGCAGTTTTTAAAAAGTGGTGACTGTATTCAAAATGTTCATGCGGGTCGTGATACAAAAAGATATCTTTCACGTACGATTACCGGTTTGGCGTTTTTGAGTTCTACGATTATGGCAGTATGTCTTTCTTTGCCGCTGCTTTTGCAAATGACGGGACAGGTGGACAGCACTTTGTCTGCATTACCGACTTCGGTTATGATGATTACCGGTCTGTTTTGTAATCTTGCCAGAGAAATATTTGCAGTAAAACATTTAGAGGCTTATAAGCCATTTATTTAGGAGGACAATATGCTATATTTTATTCCTGCCTGGTATCAACAGAATAAGTGGTGTGAAAGTGAGCAGTATTGGTATTCCAGACGTATGAAAACTGAGTTTGATGATACGGTAAAGCATATTCAACTGTTTCATCGTAGCGGAGCATATCCTTTTCAAATTTTGCTCCTAAGCTTTGCACCGAATTTTCGGCATTTTCTCCATCGACAGAGTGCATTTCATGCGCCGTACTGGTCTTGTTTTGATGCAATACAAGAGATTCGCAGAAAAAAGGTTCGTATGTTTTCGTTCCACAATTTAAGTTGGCCGGAGCATATTGAATTTGTGTATTCTCCTTTTGCTATGGTTGCTATGCTTCAAGGGGAAAAATATGCCCAGGTAGAATTTGGAGAGGACGGAAATCCGATTCAGGTGGATATTTACCAGAACGGATTCCTGAACCGTAGAAATATTTATGATGACAGGGGATTTGTTTCCGGAACTATTGTATACGAAAAAGAAAGTCCGTATTATCAGGATTATTTAACAGATAGCGGTGTATGGAAACTTCGGGAATTCTTTTCGGACGGGCATGTAGAGGTTAATCCAAAGTGTCCAACCTATCTTTTGCAGTATCAGGAAGAAGAATTGGTAAAAACGTTTGAAAAAAATTCTTATGATAGCATAGATGAAATCATTCATGAGGTCCTTATTTCCTATCTGAAGCTTACAAAAAAAGAGGATATGTTTTGTGTGGCAGTTCATGCTTTGCATAATGATATGTTGCAGGAGGCGTTAAAGGATAAAAAAATGATATTATCCTTTTACGGTGAAAGATATGATATAAAAAATTGTATGGATCGGGTGCTTCCGATGATAAGGCGTGCAAAATATATCATTACAGATTCACAAGATACATTAAAACGAATTCAGCGCAGGGTAGAAAGTGAACTAACAAACATTACTGACATTACTCCATTCGATTCCCGTGTGGATTTGGGAATCAGTCAGCAACTCAATGTACAGAAAATTCTTGTTCCGGTAGATGGAATGGAGGAGGCATGGTTTGAAGAAGTAATATTGCGCTTAGGCGAGTATCTTTCCACCAATGCCAATGCTCAGGTTCATTTATTTACCAGAATGGCGGATATTGGGCGAAAGCGGCAATTGCTGGAGCAGACCAGACGGTGTTTAAAAAAAGCCGGTATGGAAGAGGGCTGGGCAGAAGTGCAGGACCAAAATCAGATAAGAGAAAATTATCTGGATGGGGAAGAAAGCATTCCGGTGCGTTTTTTTGTGGAGCAGTGTGTGGATGAACTTTCCGTGAGTAAATGTATTAGGGAACAGCGGGTTGTAGTAGATATGAGAACAACGGCCGATTTGTACTTGCGTATTATGGGCATTAGCATGGGTATTCCGCAAATTGTATATCGGGATTCCCAATTTGTTGAGGATGGAAATAACGGCTTGATTCTAAAGAATTCCACCATGCTCGGAGGCGCAGTTGCTTATTATCTTGATGACTTGAAAAACTGGAATGAAGCAATGATGTATGCGTATGAACTTAGTAAAAAATATACTACAGATATACTAATAGATAAATGGAAAGAGGTTATTGACTTTGTCGGACGTGATTCGGGTATTACAACTGGGAACTGAAGATTGGAGAAAATGCTATAAGATTCCGGAATACGTGGATTTTACTTATGTGGATGTATTTTCTGAGGTGCCGAGGTCTCCTTATGACCTTGTTTTTGTGGACCGGGTACTTTTTGATGAAGAGATTATTCCGCTCTGTCAGGCAACTAAGGCGTATACATTGTATGTGACGGACCGTGAGATTTGGAGTGATGGTTTACAGGAATATTATTCCCGAAAAAATGGGAAGCGCCTTGCTCTGGAAAAAGTACAGGACTTTTTAGATAAAGAGGTTAGAAATTATTTTCCAAAGCCATACGGAGAAAAATTCAGATTTCAAAATCTTGCAATTGCCCAGGGATTTTCCGGAAGTGTAGAATGGATTGGCAATTACAGTGTGAATGTGGAAGGTAATTTTGGAGAGAAATTGAGCCAGATCGCCTACTGGAGGAACAATATTCCGATTATGGAGGGTCAAGCTATTGAGCTTTGGCTGGAATACAAAAAAGACCCTCAGGTGGAGATTGCTCTTTCTGTTACACAGTTTGTAAGAGGTTCTATTTCGCAGGTGCAGCAGACATGGTACTTTACGGAACAGGAACTGGATGATATCGTAATTTTGGACAATCAGCTTGCAACGGGTCCAGTGTTTGTTTCCCTCTTGGCAAAAGGACAGGGAAAATTACAAATTATCGCATTGAATGATCGTTATTCCAGAAGGGGGCATGGATTGTTTTTGCCGGGTGGACAGCGCTATGTGACTTCAGAAAAAGAAGAGATTTTTTATTATTTTGATCCCGGTGATTTAAAACCGCCTTTGAATGTTTATTTTTCCGGATACAAGACACAACAAGGCTTTGAAGGCTACTATATGATGCGGAAAATGGGCTGTCCGTTTCTTTTGATTGGAGAACCAAGATTGCATGGCGGAAGCTTTTATATGGGTTCTGATGAGTATGAAAAAGCAATGGTGGATATAATTCGTAAGCATATGAAGAAACTTGGTTTTAATGAAGATCAAGTGATTTTATCAGGACTTTCCATGGGAACCTTTGGTGCCATGTATTACGGCTGTGATATCCGGCCTTACGCAATGATTTTAGGTAAACCATTGGCAAGTATCGGCGACGTGGCGGAGAATGAACGTCTGCATCGTCCGGGAGGTTTTCCTACTTCACTGGATGTTTTGGAGTTTATTTCCGGTGGAAGTGATGCGATGGCAGTGAAACGTTTAAATAACCGGTTTTGGGATAAATTTGACGCTGTGGATTGGGGTAAGTCCAGATTCGTGGTGTCTTACATGATAGAGGATGATTACGATTCCACGGCATATAATATGCTTTTAAGTCATTTAAAATCTAATGGTGTTATGGTGTATGGAAAGGGAATTCATGGAAGACATAATGATGAGTCATTTGCTATTAACGCCTGGTTTAAGAATCAGTATGATATGATACTTAGGGAAGATTTTTGCAGAAAGGCGGACAAATAATGCTGGGAGAAAAGTGGACGGTATACTGGAGTGAATATGCTTCTGATACTTATTTGTATGGTTCTAAAATTATCTTTCATAAAAAGGATGATGTGGAATTTCAAAATCTGTTGATGCCGCCGGGAACAGTTATAAAACAGTGGTATTCCCAAACAAATTTCCAGATGCAGAAAATTGAGCCGACATTACCGATTATTGATGGAGAAACGGAATATCAGATTACGCTTAATATTGACACAGGGGAAAACGAAACCTGTCTTGGACGTCTGGTTTACTATGACAGATACGGAGTGGAGGCAGGGACTCTTACATTAAGGGACAAGGAAACCAGATTCCGGTGTCCGTTAAAAACCTACAGTTACCGCCTGCAACTGTTGAATGGTGGTGTTAAAAGTTTTCATTTTCATTCGGTTATAATACAGGAAGTGCTTCATGGGACAGAAGAAAACAATAAGAAAACTAAAAAGAGAATTAAAAAAAGTAAAAAGCTATAAGGAATATATGGCATCCCTGTCAGATGCAGAGCTTTCCGGCTTAACGATACAGTTTAAAGAACGCCTTAGCAGGGGAGAAAGTTTGGATTCTTTGCTGCCGGAGGCTTATGCGGCTGTTTGTGAGGCGGATTACCGGATTCTGGGGAAAGCACCGTATGACGTGCAGGTACTTGGTGCTATTGCAATGCATCAGGGAAAATTAGTGGAAATGAATACCGGTGAAGGAAAAACGCTGGTGGCAACCATGCCTCTTTATTTAAATGCTTTAACCGGAAAGAGTACCATATTAATGACCAGCAATTCTTATCTCGTGCTGCGTGATGCTGAGGAAATGGGACAGGTATATAACTTTATGGGGCTTACCATAGCTGCGGGTGTCCGGGCAAGAGAAGAGGAACAGTTTTCAAATGAAGATAAGAAAAAAGTGTATGCAGCAGATATTGTGTATACTACCCATGGAACCTTTGGATTTGATTATTTGTTAAATAATTTGGTTACTTCGGCGGAGGATCGTTTTTTACGGGAATTATACTATTGTATTTTGGATGAGGCAGATTCCGTTTTACTAGATAGTGCTCAAACCCCGTTGGTTATCTCGGGTTCACCAAGAGTACAGTCAAATTTATATGAAATGGCAGATTTTTTTATTACTACACTTGTAGAAGGACGGGATTATAAAAAAGAAGACCAGAAGGTGTGGTTGACGGAAGAAGGAATCCGATACGCAGAGAACTATTTCCGTATTGATAATTTCTATGGAGAAGAATTTTTTGAAATTAACCGGCATGTGATACTGGCTCTCAGGGCACATGTTTTGTTTGAAGCAGAAAAGGATTATGTTGTAAACAATAAACAGGAGTTACAACTTTTGGATAACGGCTCCGGGCGTGCAATGTCCGGAGTAAAGCTGCGTGGTGGACAACATCAGGCTATTGAACAGAAGGAGAAACTGGAGGTATCCAGGGAAAACCGTTCCATGGCGTCCATTACTTATCAGAACTTATTCCGACTGTTTCCTAAAATGTCCGGAATGAGTGGAACTATTTCTGATGCAGCAGAAGAACTGCGTTGTTTGTATGGTGTAAAAATGGTGGTAATACCACCGAATCGTCCGTTAAAGAGAAAAGATTTAACTGATTTTTATTTTAAAAATAACAGACAGCAGATAACAGCAGCGATGAATACTATTGCGGATACTCATGCCACCGGACAACCGGTACTTGTTGTAGTTTCTACTATTGGGGAAACAGAACTTGTTTCTAAATTGTTAATGGAAATGCAGATTCCACATAGTGTGTTAAATGCAAACAATGCCTTTTGGGAGGCGGAAATCATTAAAGAGGCAGGTCAGTTAAACGCGGTAACAGTCGCTACCGGTATGGCAGGGCGAGGTACAGATATCCGACTGGGAAAGGGCGTAAAAGAACTGGGTGGTCTTGCTGTTATTGGTATTGGAAGAATGGTAAATACACGCCAGGAACGCCAGGCAAGGGGACGTGCCGGACGTCAGGGCGATCCCGGTTTTAGTAGATTCTTTGTTTCTTTGGAGGATGAAGTTGTAAAAAACAGCGGCGTGCTTAAAAAAGAAAAATATGAGAAAAAGGATTTAAGAATCGGAAAGAAAAAAATCAAAAAATTGATAAATACAGCACAGAAACTAAATGAAGAAAAATCCATAACTTCCAGACAGATGGCCATGGATTACGATCATGTGTTGCAACGTCAGCGTTCACTGATTTATGCTACCAGAGATTGTATAATGGATGGTGAGGAACTGGAAATGAAGACAATTCTTCAAGTTGCAAGCGATAATATCAGGGATTTTTTGAATGCTGAAAATAAATTGACTGAGCAGGCAGTAAGAAGGTATATACTGGATAATTTATCTTACCGCTTGGATAAGCAACTTGACGAGTGTTCTTGTACAGATAAAAAACAGATATTTCGCTATCTCAGAGACTTGGTTGTTGCAGGTTTAAAGGAGCAGGAAAGTAAACTTGGCGGTGTAGGAGTCATGGGTGAATTTATGAGAGTTGCGACCTTGCAGGCTATTGACGAAGCCTGGATTGAACAGGTGGATTACTTACAGCAACTGCAGTATGCCGTAGCCGGACGTTCCACTGCGCAGAGAAATCCGATATATGAATATCAAAAGGAAGCACTGATGTCATTTCAAAAGATGGAGAAAAACATTAAAAGAAATATGATTCGTAATATTTTGCTCAGTACTGTTTCATGGGATAAAGAAGGAAAAATGAAAATACTGTATCCGTAGGGAGGATGTTACTGATGGAAACGGAATTAATATATGAATATCTTATCAGACAGCATGAATTACAACCGCTGAAGGAAAAAGATTTATATTATGTTTTTTTGCCTGTGCCGGAATATTGGGACATCCGTGTGGATGGATATCATGGTGCAGTGGTAAATATGGGTGAAAAAAAGGCAACCATATTTTTTAAACCTCCTATAGAAAAACGTTTTGTACAAAGAGTGGAATGGAATACGAGTGCAGGAGTTGTATATAAAACAGATTACTATAACCGATATGGCTATGTCTATTGTACGGAGTATTTTAATTCAGATGGAACCAGCCGGATGAAGGAGTATTATACATCACAGCATAAGCTTGTAGCCAGTAAAAATTCCAGCAACGGTGTGGTTACTTTGTTTGAACAGGGGCATGTGACGGCAATGTTTGAAACGGAGGCTGCTTTGGAAAAAAAGATAAGAGAGGAAAACGATGGCGATATATGTGTTTAATCTTTTAGTGGGATATTATATCAGTGGTCTTGATACTGCCCAAGGGGACAGAAGCCATTATTTCAGAAAAGCGGACTATGATGTAAAATATATATTCGATACGGTTCCTACGTATCGTGAGCTTGTTGTTTATCACAATATGGGAATTCGTATAGAGGAAATGCTTTGTGCCCAACTTTTTATGACAGATAATTATAATCTGGCCGGAAACAGTAAGGTGTCTGATAAGCTACAAGAACTGATAGATAGATTTCATATAAGCAAGACTGTAGAAATCGGAAACAGTTTGAGGTTATATCAGGGAAACCAATTAATGGTTTCCATAGAGAGAAAGGAGCAGAAAGAATTTTTTTATCAGATTTCCTATTACCATAACAATGGAAAGCTTATTTCAACGGAGTGGTATGGCGAGAGGTTGCTTTATAGAGATTATTTTGTAACAGCGGAAAAACAGGATGGAAGCAAGTATGCTAAGAAGGTAAAAACATCCTTTGTTGATAAAGAGGGCAACATTGTATATGAGTGCTTATATGATATAAACGGGGAAGAATTATATGTATATCCGGATGGACAAAGCTATAGTAAAACCCAGTGGTTCAATAAATTTATTCAGGCCTTGAAATTATCGGAGAAAGATATTGTCTTTTTAGAACGTCCGTCTTTCAACTCCTATGTGCAACCATTGTTTCAATATGGGGAACAAGCAAAAAAAGTAGTGGTATTTCATTCGGGACATTATTTTGAACGTGGAGAAGATACAGGTTCTTTGTATATGAACAGAGAATATTATTATTGGTTCAAGTATTCGGAAAAAATTGATGTAATGGTTGTTTCCACAGAGGAACAAAAAAGGGATGTGCAGGAAAAACTGCAGGAATTTTCAAAGAATGTACCAAGAATAGAAGTGGTTCCTGCGGGAGGTCTTGCTGCAGTCGGCATAAATAACAAGGATAGAAAGCCGTTTTCTTTAGCAACGGTGTCCAGATTGGTTCCAAGTAAAAAAGTGGAATGGGTAATTGAAAGTGTTATAGCAGCCAGAAAGATGCTTCCGGAACTTACATTGGATATTTATGGGGACGGAAAACATAGTTCCTATTTAAAAAATCTTGTTCATCAGCACGACGCAGAGGATTATATTCATTTCATGGGACACTGTGATGTGCGTGAAGTATATAAGGACTATGAGGTATACATTTCTGCATCTGTATTCGAAACCTTAGGGCTATCTGTGATGGAGGCTATTGGCTCCGGAAATGCTGTAATTGGTTTAGATGCACGATATGGTAACCGGTTATTTATTGAGGATGGAAAGAACGGAAGATTAATTAAATTTTCACCGGAGGATATTGGTAATCAGGAAAGAATAAATGAAATCATTTCGGATATGGCAAAATGTATTGTAGAAGTATTTTCGGATGAAGATATGCTTCGCAAATACCAAGAACATTCCTATCAGATTGCAGAACGGTTCTTGAACGACAAAATTGAGAAACGGTGGTTGGAGGTTTTAGAAACACTATGATTTACAACTTTAACTTAGGCATCGGCTGGGCCAGCAGCGGTGTGGAATATGCCCAGGCTTACCGGGCGAAAATGCTGCGGGCAATAGGTGCAGAGGCAAAATTTATTTTTACTGATATGTTTCCACGGGAGAATATCCAGCATATGACGGAGAATATCGGTTTTCTGGACTCTGAAGTAGAGTGGCTGTATACCTTTTTTACCGATACCAGGATTGCTCCGGTTACCTATACCTTAAAGCAACTGGAAGCCACTTTCGGAACAAGGGAATATACATTTTCCAGAAACGGTAAAACGGCAAAGTATGCCTTTCCGGGAAACAATAATTTCTATACGGTTTATATGGTGGATGAAACATCTGAAAAGGTGCATCGTGTAGAATTGGTGTCCAACGGTTTTCTTATCCGCAAGGACTACTTTACCTATTGCAGAATATATTCCGAGTATTATGCACCGTTGGATAATAAGGCTCATATGTATCAGCGCCGCTTCTTTAATGAAGACGGAAGCATAGCGTATGAAGAGATTAACGATAATGATGTGGTAACTTACCGCTTTCCTGACAGAATCCTCTGCTCCAAGGAAGAGTTTGTGGGATATATGGTGTCAAAGTTAAATCTAACCAAGGATGACATTGTCATTATCGACAGAACCACAGGAATCGGACAGGCAATCCTTATGAATGTCCGTCCGGCAAAAGTGGGCATTGTCATTCATGCAGACCACTTCAGTGAAGGAAGCAGTGACGAAACCAACATTCTTTGGAATAATTATTATGAGTATTCCTTTTCTCAGCACGATAAAATTGATTTCTATCTTGCATCCACGGATGCACAGAATCAGCTGATGCGGGAGCAGTTTGAAAAATATTTGGGCGTTACTCCGAACGTGATTACGGTTCCGGTGGGAGGCCTTAAGGAGTTAAAATACCCGTACAAGAGACGTCCTCATTCCTTAATTACCGCATCCCGTCTGGCAACGGAAAAGCATGTAGACTGGGTAGTGGAAGCAGTGGCAGAGGCCAGGAAGATTGTTCCGGATATCACTCTTGATATTTACGGAAAAGGTGCCGAAGAAGGAAAAATCAAAGAAACTATCGAACGTCTTGGCTGTACCGGCTGCATTAAGTTATGCGGTCAGCAGGATTTAACAGAGGTTTATCAGAGCTATGAAGCTTATGTAGCAGGTTCTACCAGTGAAGGTTTTGGCCTGACATTGATGGAGGCCATTGGTGCAGGACTGCCAATCATTGGTTTTGATGTACGTTATGGCAACCAGAATTTTGTGGACCAGGGAAAGAACGGTTATAAGATTACGGTGCATGATAAAATGGAGAGCAAAGAGCGCATTGCAAAGCTGGCAGAGTGTATTGTCAAATTATTTACAGAGGCTGACATGGAAGCGTTCCATGCGCATTCCTACAAAAAAGCAAAGGAATATCTCAGGGCAGAGGTGGAAAAACGATGGGAAACACTGTTAAAGACAATATAATATTACTTTTGGACAATTACGGGGAAGACAGCAAAAAGCTGCATAACTCCTTTAAATTGGCCGGAAAAAACTATCCGGTGTTTGTCATTGAGGAGGATGGATTTCTGCCGGAGGATGTGACTTCCGTATTCAGCTATTTTCTGGGAGATTTCAAGACTGCGAAAAATGTTCCGGGCAAGCCGCTGTATTTTAATCAGATTAAGGTGCCGGAATATTGGGAAATCAGTGCAAGCAACAGTGGAGGAAGTGTGCACGATTTAAATAAAGAACGTGCAAAAATCTTTTACTCCGAACCAAAGCACAAACGTCTGGTGCGGGTTGTGGATTGGTATGACGACAGAGGAACCGTGCGTTTCAGCGACCACTATAACCGCTATGGTGCCCTGTATGCCAGAACTATTTTCAATGCAAAAGGTCAGAGAGTAAATAAATCCTTCTTTTCTGCGGACGGAAAAGAAGTTGTGATGGAAAACTATGTGACAGGAGACATTATTTTAAATGACGGAGATGTGGTTAAAATATTCCACACAAAAAAGGAATACATAGCCTATGTACTTCAAAAAGCCGGCTATGCGGAGTACAGAATCTTCTTTAACACCTTGTCTAACTCTTTCTTCGTATCCCAGATGCTGGGGGATAACGGAAAGGGCGACATTCTGTTCTGGCAGGAGCCGATTAACAAGGAAATTCCGGGCAATATGCGGTCTATCCTTGCCGGTACCGCAACCAGGGCGGCAAAGGTAATGGTGCAGCGCAGGGATTCCTACGAAAAAATGCTTGCTCTTGGAGCTCCGGCAGACATTATCAGCCCGCTGGGTTTTGTATATCCTTTCAAAAAAGAAAACAAGGGTGTAAAAGAGGCATTGATATGTACCAATTCCGATAATATCGCTGAAATCAATAAGATTGTGGAATCACTGCCGGGAGTACATTTCTCCATCGCTGCCATAACGGAAATGTCTTCCAAGCTTATGAGCATGGACAAATATAAAAATGTCAGTTTGTATCCGGGTGTAAAAATGAAGGTGCTGGATGAATTATTTGAACAAGCTGATTTTTATTTGGATATTAATCATGAATCGGAAATTGTATCTGCGGTGGAAAAGGCCTTTCTGCATAATCATTTGATTTTTGCGTTTAAGGAAACCTTGCATAATGCACGTTATGTGGCCCCAGAACACATTTTTACAAAAGATAAGGCAGATGAACTTATCTTAGAGCTAAAGTCCATAATGGGCAGTACAGCGCTTTTAAAGGAGCATCTGGAACGGCAACATACATTTGCAATGTTAGAAACTAAGGAAACATATTTGAGTATTTAAAAGGTAAAGGGGTTTACTATGGATAATACAGAATTTCGTTATTTGGAGCAGTTGTCGAGGCTTTATCCTACCATAGGAAAGGCTTCCACGGAAATTATTAATTTACAGTCAATCTTAAATCTGCCAAAGGGCACAGAGCACTTTTTGTCGGATATTCATGGAGAATACGAAGCGTTTTCCCATGTGCTGCATAATGGCTCGGGTGCGGTTAGAAAGAAAATTGACGATGTATTTGGACATACTTTAAGCAATATGGACAAGTCTGCCCTGGCGACGCTGATTTATTATCCGAAACAGAAAATAGAGCTGGTAAAGCAGGCGGAACCGGATATTATTAACTGGTATAAAATCACGTTGTACCGCCTCATTGAGGTGTGTAAGGTGGTTTCCTCCAAGTACACCAGAAGCAAGGTGCGCAAAGCTTTGCCGGAGGATTACGGTTATATCATCGAGGAGCTGATTACGGAAAAATCCGAGGTGTTAAACAAAGAGGCATACTACGAATCCATCGTTAATACCATTGTGGAAATCGGCAATTCCGAGGAGTTTATTATTGCCCTTGCAAAGGTAATCCAGCAGCTGGTAATTGACCGTCTGCATATTTTGGGAGATATTTTCGACAGAGGTCCGGCACCGCATCTCATTATGGACCGTATGTGCCGGTATCATTCCGTGGATTTCCAGTGGGGTAACCATGACATTCTCTGGATGGGCGCTGCCGCAGGGCATCTCGCTTGCATTGCCAATGTCATTCGTAATAGTGTACAATACGGCAATTTAGGTATCTTAGAGGATGGTTACGGCATCAATATGCTGCCACTGGCTACCTTTGCGCTGGATACTTATGCCGAAGATGATTGCGCCTGCTTTGAATTAAAAGAAAAGAATCAGGTTTCTGACAGAGAAAACGATATGGTCATGAAGATGCACAAGGCTATCGTTATTATCAAATTTAAGCTGGAAGGTCAGATTGCACAGGCTCGCGAAGATTTTGGATTACAGGACCGCTGCCTGCTGCATTTGATAGATTACGAAAAGGGTACCATTGTGCTGGAGGGCAAGGAGTATGAGCTGTTGGATAAGAACTTCCCAACCATCAATCCGGCAGATCCATATGCTCTTACGGAAGAAGAGGAAGATGTTATGCGGCGTCTCCGTAACTCCTTCCTACACTGTGAGAAGCTGCAGCGGCATGTACAGCTTTTGTTAAACAGGGGCAGCCTCTATAAGATTTATAATAACAACCTGTTGTATCATGGCTGTGTGCCAATGAATGAGGACGGCAGTTTTACCGAGGTTACATTGTTTGGAGAAACCCATAAGGGTAAGAAGCTTTACGATATGCTGGAAAGCTACGTGCGAAAGGCATTTTTTGCAGAGGATAAGGAAGAAAAGGCCAAGGGTGCCGATATTATGTGGTATCTTTGGAATGCACCGAATTCTCCGATTTACGGACGCAGCAAAATGTCCACCTTTGAGCGGTACTTTATTGATGATAAAGAGCTTTATGTAGAGGTCAAGAATCCGTACTATCAGTTGATTGAAAAGACGGAAACCGCCATCAATATCTTAACGGAGTTTGGGCTTTCCGTAGACACCGCCCACATTATCAATGGTCATGTGCCGGTACACCGCATGGCGGGAGAAAGCCCGGTAAAATGCGGTGGAAAGGTTATCGTTATTGACGGTGGATTTTCCAAGACCTACCGCAGGGAAACCGGTATTGCGGGCTATACACTGGTGTATAATTCCTATGGTCTCACATTAACTGCCCATGAGCCGTTTGTTTCTAAGGAACTGGCTATCAGTAAGGAAATAGATATTGTTTCCCGGCAGGAAGCCGTGGAACGCATGTATCACCGCATGTTGGTGGGCGACACTGACCAGGGTAAGATGATTAAAGAACGAATTGAAGATTTAAAGAAGCTTATTGCAGCGTACCGCTGCGGTGAGATTGTGGAAAAGAGATAAAATGTGAGAAACCTCACGGATGATATGTTTAGTCATCCGTGAGGTTTTTTGTTGCATTGTGCAGTGTAACCGCTTCTGCTATGGTTGTAAATCCTTGACTCACCAACAGGGTAAAGAAGTATGCCGCCATGCCATGGGTTGGGACAAGAAGCAGTAAGCAGCCTATTTTGATACAGAGAGAAATAACGGAAATGGCAAAGGTCTGATACACCTTGCCAAGACCGTTTAATATGCTTCCCAGAGTGGAAGATAAGTACATAAACGGACACAACCAGGCAAGAATACTAATGTATACACCGGCTTTGGGCTCGTGGAACACAGCATTTCCAAGGAAGTTACCGGTCATAAGGAAAAATGCGGTGCAGGCAAAGCCAAGTCCTCCGCTAAAGGTTAAGGACAGGCGGATAACTTTATTAAGATACCCGGTATTTTCTTCCTTATTTGCTTTGGATACCACTGGTAGCAACAGTACCGAAAGGGAGCCGGTCAGGGCTGTCGGAAAGAAAATGAAAGGGAATGCCATACCGTTTAAGATACCGTATTCACTCAGTGCCATGGTCTTGGTCATGCCGGACTGTTGCAGGGTGTAAGGCACCAACGTTGCTTCAAAGCTGTGGAGCAGATTGATAATCAGCCGGTGGAAGGTCAGTGGCAGGGCTAACAGGGTGATATCTGTAAGGCCGCTTTTATGTAAGGATTTTGCGGTGATTTTCTTGCCTTTGCATTCCTTGGAAATTAAAGAAAGAATGCTGACCAAAGCAGAGGTTGCTTCTCCGATAACCAGGACCAGAACCGCCAGCTCACAGGAAAAGTTAAGTCCTTGGAAAGTAAACACAATAAAGTAGGCACAGGCAATGCGGATGACCTGTTCCGTCAACTGGGAAACGGCAGGCCCACGGGAATTACTTTTTCCGTAATTATAGCCGTTGCAACAGGCGGTAACGGCACCGAATGGAAACATAAAGCTCAAAATCCGCAGGGGAGCAATGGTGCGTTCCTCAAATAAAAAGCGTGTAGCAAGAAACGGTGCACCTTCGTAGAGCAGGAGCGATAACAGCAGGGATAAAAACAAGGAAAGGGTCAGTCCGTGAAAGAATACGGAAATGGAAGCTTTGCGTTCCGCTGTAATTTTTGAAATGGCAGTTTGAATTCCGGAGGCATAAATGGTATAGCAAACGCCGGAAATGGGAAAAATCATCTGATAGATACCAAGCAGTTCGCTTCCTAAGTGGTCGGAGAGCCAGATTCGGTAAAAGAAGCCGAGGATGCGGCTTAAAAATCCGGCAGCGGTAAGAATAATGGTGCCTTTTGCAAGGGTACTTTTTAGCATAAAACCTCCGATGATTGGCGTGAAAACTGCATTTACCAAATGGTATGAAGCATCACGAAAAAATAGAAGAAAAACGTCTGACAATTTTTTAACAATGGGGTTGACAAGCGGTATACTTCGTAGTAATATTAAATCACAGTAAATTACTAGGAAATAAAAAAGTCGGAATTGATTTACTGGGAATTAAATTTGTAAGGAGTTGATTGGCATGAAGCTGACAACAAAAGGACGTTACGGTCTGCGGGCGGTTATTGATTTGGCTATGTATGCAAAGAATGAGCCGGTATCCTTAAGCGATGTGGCAGAGCGTCAAAATATTTCCATCAGCTATTTAGAGCAGCTAGTGGCAAAACTTAAAAAAGCAGGCATTGTGCAGAGCACCAGAGGTGCCCAGGGCGGTTACGCACTGGCAAAGGTACCGGAAGATATTTCCGTGGGAGAAATTCTTCGGGCGCTGGAAGGCAGTTTAAGTCCGGTGGATTGTTCCGCAGTGGACGGAGAGGGAGAAAACGAGTGTTCCGCTTCCAATTTCTGCGTCACCAAATATGTTTGGAAGCGTATTAATGATAGTATCAATGATACGGTAAATAACATGTTTCTGTCCGAGCTTTTGGAAGAAAGCGGTAAAGTAAAAAGTGATGCAACCCAGGTAGAGCCGGGCTGCTAGACATAAAGGGAGGTATTAAGTCATGAATAAGAAGATTATCTATTTAGATAATGCGGCAACAACAAAAACAAGACCGGAGGTAGTGGAGGCTATGCTTCCTTACTTCACCGAGCTGTTCGGTAATCCATCCAGCGTGTATGGATTTGCGTCCCAGAATAAAGAAGCGGTAACTGAGGCAAGAGAGCAGATTGCAAAGGCTTTAAATGCCCCAACTCAGGACATTTACTTTACTGCCGGCGGTTCCGAGGCGGACAACTGGGCGTTAAAGGCTGCCATGGAGGCTTACAAGGACAAGGGTAACCACTTAATTACCACAAAGATTGAGCATCACGCCATTCTAAGTCGGAGGCCAAGCGGT